>JAHJHP010000086.1 GCA_018823705.1 Candidatus Omnitrophota bacterium
TCTCAGGACAAACCGCGCCTTAACCTGAACACGAAGAAGACGGAACAGACGCATATGGCGCTCGGACTTCATACGGTGGACAGGTTCCATCCCGATAAATACGCGCTGAGCGTTATGAATATAATTCTCGGAGCTAACATGTCATCCAGGTTGTTTCATATAGTGAGGGATGAGATGGCGCTATGCTACGAGATATCATCAAGCGTGAGAAGGTATGAGGATTGCGGCGCGCTTGTTATCAGCGCCGGAGTCGATGACAAGAAACTCCTGAAGGCTATCGAAGTTATATTGAGAGAGCTCGCGCGCCTGGCGAAAGAATCTATACGCGAAGAGGAGCTTAGTAGGGCAAAAGAGTATTATAAGGGGCAGCTTCTATTCGCTCTCGAAGACACCATGAGCCATATGTTATGGGTCGGAGAGAAGGTTGTCGCGGGCGACAAGAACCTTTCCTCTCGGCCGATACTGGAAAAGATCGAGGCGGTTTCGGCCGAAGATATAATGAGAGTATCGAAAAGCCTCTTCATAGACAATAATATCAATCTCGCGGTCATAGGGCCTTCCGGTGACGAAAAAGAGATCAAGGGAGCGCTGCATTTTTAACGCTGAACGCGGCAAAGGGGTGAAAATATGCATGAAGTGTTAATAGCGCCGAGCATACTCTCGGCAGACTTCTCCGGGCTGGGAGAGGAGATAAGGTCGGTCGAAGCAGCCGGGGCGGACTGGATACACATCGATGTTATGGACGGCAACTTCGTCCCTAATATCACCATAGGCCCAGTTGTGGTAAAGTCGATCAGGAGCGCCTCAAAGCTGCCTTTTGACGTCCATCTGATGATAAGTCATCCGCAAAGCTACATCGAACCGTTCGCGAAAGCGGGAAGCGATATAATCACGTTCCATATAGAGGCCGAGAATGATCCGGTAGAGGTCATAAGGCTCATAAAATATTTTAAAAAGAAGGTGGGTGTTTCGATAAGGCCCAAGACAGGTGTAAAGGCGATCGAAAAGATATTACCGATGGTCGACATGGTGCTTGTTATGACGGTAGAGCCGGGGTTTGCCGGGCAGGGATTCATCTACGATTGTCTGCCGAAGATAGAGGAATTGCGTAAGATATTCAAGAAAGACATCCAGGTGGATGGCGGACTTAATGAGTCCACCGCCCTTGAAGTCATAACCGCGGGCGCAAACGTGATAGTGGCCGGATCATCCGTTTTTGGAACTAAAGACTATGCCGGTGCGATCAAAAAATTAAGAGGAGGAGCATAGATGGGCGGTATTAAGTTTGGTACGGATGGATGGAGAGCTGTCATAAGCGATGATTTTACTTTCGATAATGTCAAAAAAGTGGCGCAGGCCGTAGCCGATTTTATCAATAACGACTGCAAGGGCCTGAAAGTGAAGGAGCCTAAGACGGTTATAGGCTACGATACGAGATTCCTTTCCGACAAGTATGCGGAGCTCATGGCGTCTGTTTTCGGCGCGAACGGCATCAGGACGGTATTGTCCGATAGGCCCACACCGACGCCTTCGGTCAGCTTTGCTATTAAAGACAGGGGATATATCGGCGGTATAATGATAACCGCAAGCCATAACCCGGCCAGATACAACGGTATCAAGTACAAGGCTTATTACGGAGGATCGGCGGGAGCCGAAATCACGAAGAAGTTCGAGTCTTATCTGGGTAAAAGTGAGGTAAAGTATAAGCCGCTGGATCAGTTGAAGTCGGAGGGGCTGGTCGAAGTCGACGATATAATTTCCGGGCATCTTCGGTTTATCAAAAGTTACGCCAACCTTAAAGTGATAAAAAATAGCAAATTGAAAGTCCTGGTGGATTCGATGTACGGCACCGGCAACGATTACATGGCAATGCTGCTAAAGGGCGGCAAATGCAGGATAGACACGATACATAATGAGAAGAACCCCGGTTTCGGAGACATAAATCCCGAACCGATATTGCCAAACCTGAAAGAACTGGCTGAAAAGACCAAAAAAGGCAAATATGATATAGGCCTTGCTACCGATGGTGATGCCGACAGGCTCGGGGTTGCGCTCCCCAGTGGCAAGCTTCTGACTGGGCACAAAATCATGACCGTCCTATTGCTGCATCTGCTGGAAGACAAGTCGATGCGCGGGGGAGTGATACAGACGGTCTGCGGGACATACCTGATCGACAAAATATGTAAAAAATACGGCCTTAAGATGCACGAAACAGCCGTCGGATTTAAGTATATCTGCGAGCTGATATTGAAAGAAGACATTTTAATAGGCGGCGAGGAGACGGGCGGTGTGGCATTCAGAGATTCCATACCTGAAAGGGACGGTATCCTCTCGGGGCTTCTGATACTGGAGATGATGGCTATGAGAAGGAAGAAGATGGGGGATATCCTTAAATCGATAGACAAGGAATACGGCACTTACGAATATAAGAGACTGGATTTAAAGTATCCCGACAACAAGAAGGCGGCTCTTATGGCCAGCTTGAGCGCCAGCCCTTTAAAGGAGATCCTCGGCAAGCCGGTAGTTGAAGTAAAGACGACGGACGGATATAAATTCATATGTGAGGATAGGTCATGGCTCATGTTAAGGCTTTCCGGAACAGAGCCCATACTCCGGATCTACGCCGAGGCGCCGACCGAGAAGAAAGCGCTCGAAGTATTAGAGTTCGGCAAGAGAAGGGCGTATAGCGTTTAATGGATAAATCGCTGATACGCAATTTCTCGATCATAGCGCATATCGACCATGGCAAGAGCACGCTCGCCGATCGCATACTGCAATTTACCGGAGCGATAAGCGAAAGAGAATTTCGCGATCAACTTCTCGACGACATGGATCTGGAGAAGGAGCGCGGCATCACGATCAAGGCCAGCGCCGTAAGGATAAGTTATAAGGCAAAAGACGGATTCACGTACGAGCTTAACCTTATAGATACGCCGGGACATGTCGACTTCACTTATGAGGTCTCGAAATCGGTAGGCGCCTGTGAGGGCGCGCTTCTCGTTGTGGATGCTTCTCAGGGCGTCGAAGCCCAGACGGTGGCCAATCTCTATCTCGCCATGGAACATAATCTTGTGATAATACCCGTTATAAATAAGATCGATCTTCCGAGTGCCCAGACGGAAAATGTGAAACATGAGATAGCGGATATCCTCGGCCTCGATAAGGCCGACATCCTGCTTGCCAGCGCGAAGCTTGGGACGGGCACCGAGGATATACTTGAATCTGTAGTGAAGAGGATCCCTCCGCCGCGTGGCGAGGTGACTAACCCGCTGCAGGCGCTGGTATTCGATTCAAAGTTCGATACATATAAAGGCGTTGTCGTGCTTGTCCGGATAATGAACGGCGTTGTACAAAAAGGTATGAAAGTGATGATGATGTCGAACAACATCGTATATGAGGTCCAGGAGGTGGGAGTATTCGACCCCCGGCAGATCCAGACAGATAGCCTGTCGTGCGGGGAAGTCGGATACATAACCTGCAGTATCCGCGACGCAAGAGAAGTATTCGTCGGAGATACCGTGACTGACGCCGAGAGCCCCGCGGCGGCTCCGCTGGCCGGCTACAAGAAGGTCCATCCGATGGTCTTCAGCGGGATATTTCCGGCCAATAGCGCCGACTTTCCCGTCTTGAAAGAGGCCATAGAAAAACTCAGGTTGTCGGACGCCGCTTTCGTATTTGAGATGGAAAAGTCGGCATCGCTAGGAATGGGATTCAGATGCGGATTTCTCGGAATGCTGCACATGGAGATAGTGGAGCAGAGGCTCGAGAGAGAGTATGACCTGAACCTGGTCATCACTACGCCGAGCGTTGTCTACAGGATCCTTAAGAAGGACGGGGAGATAGTAGAAGTTGACAATCCGGTCAAGCTGCCTTCTATGGGTGAAGTGGAAGATACGGAAGAGCCTTACGTCAGGGCGTATATAATAATACCGAAAGGATCGATCGGAACGGTTCTGGAGCTTTCGGAATCGCGCAGGGGCTCCTACGTTTCGACCGAATATCTGGACGACGCGCGGGCGCGGATAATATACGATATCCCTCTTTCTGAAGTCATAATAGATTTTTACGACAGGATTAAATCCGTGACGAAAGGCT
Organism: Candidatus Omnitrophota bacterium; assembly: GCA_018823705.1. Classification (GTDB taxonomy): domain Bacteria; phylum Omnitrophota; class Gorgyraeia; order 2-01-FULL-45-10; family 2-01-FULL-45-10; genus CAIMPC01. The sequence continues at coordinate 4,096 of JAHJHP010000086.1, forward strand.
ACGGCTCGCTCGACTATGAGCTGCTGGACTACAGGCCTACTACCATAGTCAAGCTCGATATACTGATAAACGGCGAGATATACGACGCATTCTCATCGATCGTCTTTAAGGACCGGGCGTATGCTAAGGGCAAGGTGGTAATAGAAAAACTCAAAGAGACGATACCAAGGCATCTGTTCCAGATAATCCTGCAGGCTGCTATCGGCGGGCAGGTCATCGCCCGCGAGACTATTAAAGCGGTAGGCAAGAATGTTACGGCCAAATGCTACGGCGGCGACATAACCAGAAAAAGAAAGCTCTGGGAGAAGCAGAAGGCCGGCAAGAAGAAGATGAAGCAGTTTGGTAAGGTGGAGATCCCACAGGAAGCTTTTTTCGCGGCGCTTAAAGCGCAATAAAATGAGGAAACATGCATAAGACAAAGGTAAAATCACAGGTAAGAGAATGGGCAGAGTCGATTGTAATAGCGTTTGCTATAGCGATAGTAATCCAGACGTTCCTGATACAGGCGTTCAAAATACCCTCCGGTTCCATGATACCGACTTTCAATATCGGTGACAGGATATTTGTTAATAAGTTTCTTTACAGCGCGAGGGTCCCATTCGTGAATTGGAGGCTTCCCATCCTCGACATAAAAGAACCTAAGCGCGGCGACATAATAGTATTCGTCTCGCCCGAGGATCCGAAAAAAGATTTTGTCAAGCGCCTGATCGCTTTCGGCGGCGAGATTGTCGAAATAAAGGATGGCAAGATACTGATAAACGGCCGGATACCGGAAGAGCTATCATCCAAAGACGTATATTATTATAATGCGGGTGATTACGGCCGGGAAGACAAAGTCATAAAGGTGCCACCGGATTCGTACTTTGCGCTGGGGGATAACAGCGCAAACTCAAGGGATTCGCGCTATTGGGGATTTATTCCGAAAAAAAATCTTGTCGGTAAAGCGGTGTTGATATATTGGCCACTATACAGGATAAAGCTGATAAGGTAGAGAGCTTATGGGACAGGTAACGCTCGCGAATAAGATATCGATAGTCCGGATAATATTGATACCTTTCTTCATAATGGCTGTAGCCTACTCCAGGTTGGACCTGGCGCTGATCGTCTTCATAGTCGCTATTATATCCGACGGAGCGGATGGATTTATCGCCAGAGCTTTAAAACAGCAGACGCAGCTTGGCACGATCCTTGATCCGATTGCTGATAAGCTGCTCCTGATAAGCGCATATATATGCCTTTCGATGGTGGAAAGCATTCCTCAACACCTCAGATTACCGCCGTACGTTCCGATAATAGTCATTTCCAGGGATGTGATCATAGTTATCGGGTCGATAATGATTTACGTTGTGAAGGGAGATATCAAAATCTCTCCGAGCCTGGTCGGAAAAGTAACGACATTTTTTCAGATGATCACGATAGTTTGTATTCTTGTTAAATTTGATCATTCCCGCAGCGTATGGAACGCGACGATCGTATTGACCATCATATCGGGACTCGATTATGTGATGAAAGGCAGCAAACTCTTAAGCGAAAATAATATCTTTAAGAAAACGGGGTAGAGGATGGCTCCTGTATCAGCGCTTATAGGGTCTTTATTACTTGCTTATCTCATAGGGTCGTTCCCGGCAAGTTACCTCTTTGCCAGGACGATCAAAGGCATTGATATAAGAAAGGTCGGTTCCGGCAATGCCGGCGCGACGAATGTTTTAAGAAGTGTCGGAAAAGTTCCCGCGCTCGTCACGCTTGCCATAGATATTCTAAAAGGCTGGATGGTAGTCACCATAATCGCGAACTACTTCTATACGTATGATATTGATTTGCTCTATGACGCATACAGGGGCCTGATGGGTATAACCGTAGTATGCGGCCACATATGGCCCGTATTCCTTAAGTTCAGGGGGGGTAAGGGCGTCGCGACTACTCTTGGAGTCGCGATAGGGTTGACGCCTTTCGCTTTAATACCGTCCGCGTTAATCTGGTTCCTCGTATTTTATATTACAAACTTTGTCTCGCTGGCCTCGATAATGGCGCTGATCTTATTTCCGGCGGTTGCCTGCATTCTCAAGTACCCGTTTTACATAATACTCTCAAGCGTGGCTATATGCAGCTTGTCTATCTACAAGCATAGAGATAATATCCGGAGGCTTGTAAGGGGAGAAGAAAGTAAGACCTATATATTTAAGAAGAGATCTGCTTAGTGCTTTTCAAGCGCATAATGATAGTCCAACGTTAAAGATGAATCCAGAGAATAAAAAATATATCCTGGAGAATATAGGCAAAAAGCCTGTAAAGGAGATCGCTTCTTTCCTGCATATGAAAGAGCGGGTAATAAGAAGGTTCATGGAGAAGGAGAGGCCCGCGAAAGGCCCGAAAGATCTTAAAACTGTCGCCGCCCCTCAACTCAAAGATACGAAGACGAATTATTTCAATATCCTGGCCATAGCTTTACTCATTATCATAGGAAGCGCAATATATTCCAACACCTTCCACAGCCCATTCCAATTTGATGACGAATGGAACATAGTCAATAACCCCGATATTAAGAATCTTTCCAACCTCCGCGCTATCTTTAACTTCATGCCGACACGCTTTATAACGGACCTATCGCTTGCCATTAATTATCATTTTGGCCGGAATAACGTCCTTGGCTATCATCTCTTTAACCTTCTGGTGCATCTATCTGCCGCCATCATGGTCTGGTGGCTTGTCATTCTCACATTACAAACACCGGCTCTCAGAGATAAGAAGATAGCCGGCCACTCTTGTCTAATAGCGTTCTTCACAGCCCTTATATTCGTCTCGCACCCTGTCCAGACTCAAGGCGTGACTTATATCATCCAGAGAGCGGCATCGCTCGCCGCGCTATTCTATATCTCAGCGCTTGCTTTTTATGTCAAATCCCGCCTGTTACAGCATGAAGAGGGCAGATCCCATAGCCGGCTCTTCTTTTACGCCCTTTCATTCATAGCGCTAATCCTTGCCATGTTCTCAAAAGAGATGACGATAACATTGCCTCTTATGATACTGCTGTATGAAGTATGTTTCTTCAGGGAAGAAGGTATCGACTGGAAGCGTGTCATACCATTCCTTATGACCCTCATCATTATCCCCATCACAATGGTGGCAACTAAATCCGTGAATTTTGGAGAGATGCGGTTATCAGCACAAGAGGGCCCGGGTATATCGCCGTTTAACTATCTCATAACCCAGTTCAGGGTTATCGTCACATATTTAAGGCTTCTACTTGTTCCCGTAAACCAGAATCTGGATTACGATTATTCCGTATCAAAGACACTCTTCGATATACCGACGTTATCCAGCCTGATACTTTTGGCCGTTATCTTAATAATCGCAGTAAGGATGTTTCGCAAATACAGGCTCATCTCGTTCGGTATATTCTTCTTTCTCCTGACACTTATTCCGGAATCAAGCGTTATTCCGATTAAAGATGTGATCTTTGAGCACAGGCTTTACCTGCCGATGGTCGGCTATGCGATCTTTTTGGTAAGTGCGGCCTACTACATATTCGAGAATAAGGGCATAAAACCGGCTATTATTATCCTGTCTATCGCAGGTATCTCTTATTCAATGCTTACTTACAGTAGAAACTTTATCTGGAAAGACGAATTTACATTATGGGATGACGCAGTCCGTAAATCTCCCAATAAAGCAAGGCCGCTCAATAACCGCGGAAAAGTCTATCAGGATAAAGGCGATATCGACCAGGCTCTATCCGACTACAATAAAGCGATAGAACTTAATTCTGAATATGCCGACGCCTACAATAATCGCGGGAATGCTTATACACAAAAAGACAATTTCGACCAGGCCTTATCTGACTACAATAAAGCAATAGAACTTAATCCCAAATATGTTGACGCTTACAGTAACCGTGGAAATGCTTATACGCAAAAAGGCAATCCCGATCAAGGCATCTCTGATTGCAATAAAGCAATAGAAATCAACCCTAAATATGCTGATGCTTATAGTAATCGCGGGATTGCTTATATAAAGAAAAGCAATTTCGACCAAGCCATCTCTGATTGCAATAAAGCGATAGGAATCAATCCCAAACATGCCGACGCTTACAATAACCGCGGGAATGCGTATATAAATAAAGGTAATTTCGATCAAGCCATCTCTGATTGCAATAAAGCGATAGGAATCAATCCCAAACATGCCGACGCTTACAATAACCGTGGGCGTGCTTATGTACAGAAAGGCAATCTCGATCAAAGCATTTCTGATTACAATAAAGCAATAGAAGCCAACCCTAAACATACTGATGCCTACAATAACCGCGGGAATGCTTATACACAAACAGGCAATATTGACCAGGCCCTTTCTGATTACAATAAAGCGATAGAGATCAATCCTGAATATGCCAGCTCCTACAGTAATCGCGGGGCTGCTTATCTGGGCAAAGGTAATTTTGACCAAAGCATCTCCGATTGCAACAAAGCAATAGAGATCAATCCTAAACTTGCCGGCGCCTACAGTAACCGCGGGAATGCCTGTATGAATAAAGGTAATATCGATCAGGCCCTTTCCGACTATAATAAAGCAATAGAATTTGATCCTAAAGATGCCAACGTTTACAATAACCGCGCGGCTGCTTATCTAAAGAAAGGCAATCTCGACCAAAGCATCTCTGATTACAATAAGGCAATAGAGCTTAATCATGAATACGTCGACGCTTACAATAATCGAGCAGTGGCATATTTTAATAAAGAGCAGTATGTTAAGAGTTGGGAAGATGTGCATAGCGCGCAAGCATTAGGGCGCAAGGCTAATCCGGAATTTATCGAAGCCCTCAAGAAAGCCTCGGGAAGAGAGCTATAATACTCGGGAAAAACGTAATAGTTTAGCGTAAAAAAGTATCTCGACGAGGTTGTAGGGGACATTTAAATGTCCCCTACGTCGCAAGTTATTCTTCTGGCTAAACCATTACCAATTTACATACTGTGATAGGCGATTCAATAGCTTGTTAGTGTTTTAAAAAGTAGGATTATCAGCCTTGACGCTGATGTTATTGTCGGGTATACTTTATGTATAAGCGAGTGTATCTATTTTTTTTATGCTGTTGATAAAAAGATTTAATAAGTATTAAATTGGAGAACTTCGATGCGCGAAGTCGTTTATAAAAACTTAACTTCTTTAAGCTCAAGAAAGAAAGATATTTTCTTGCAGGAGATATTTGAGAAGGACGGTATTATCGCCAGAACAGAGAGAAGATCCCAATATTTTGTAAAGGATATCATTCGACTTGATCAGCCCGGTGATCTTCAGGGATGGATAGCGAAGCAGGGCGAGGTTGGCGCCTTGAATAAACGGCAATTCCATATCTTTAAGCAGCACAGTGATTCTCCCGGAGAGGATAAGCTAATATGCAAGATACTGGGTAATTTCTACGCTGTAGTCGATAATTCAGTTTACATGATTGCCTATTTACAATCATTCAAGATACGTTTTTTTAAGAAAATATAACGTAAAAATCATCCTAATGACGCAAGGCAGATATTGATCTTCCTTGCGTATTTTTTTGCCCCGGCGACCTTGACAATGGTATCATCATATGATAAGCTTATATTTCGATTTATAACCGGCCTATTATGGATATAATAACTAAGATAAACTGGGTAGATGTACTGATTTTGATCATCGTAGTGAGAATAAGTTACGTCGCTTTGCAGGATGGGCTAAGCCACGAAATATTTCCACTAATAGGCACCATTGCTACCGCTTGCCTAAGCGTGCGTTACTACAATGATCTGGCTGTATTCATTCAAAGCATAACAGGCCTGCCGGTCCAGAATCTGGAGATATTTACCTTTATTATCCTGGTCATCGGCATCGGGCTGATCTTTAAATTAGCCAAGTATCTTGTCGATATACTGGTGAAAGTCACATGGCATCCGCTGGTTGAGAAGTTCGGCGGGCTGATCTTTGGTTTACTCAGGGCTTCGGTTGTCGTAAGCATTGTGCTTATGGCGATGACGCTAACACCGTTTTCATATTTGCAATATTCGATAAAGGAAAGGTCGTTTTCAGGCCCTTATCTTCTTAAGGTAGTGCCTGAGATCTCCAGCAGATTTGCGTGGGTTTTTCCGACAACAGTTAAAAAATAGCAGACCTTCTAAATAGGTCCCAAGAATGCGTTTTATTAAATATGGGCATTCTCGGGACGCTTTTTTCTGAAGAATTTAATACAATAACCGGAGGTTTTAATGAAATTGATAGACGTCTACCGCAATGCGGTCAGAAAAGGCATGTCAAAAGACCCCCGTACGGCGTCTGAGATCCGGGCGGACTTTAATAAGGTTAAGAGAGAGTATAAGAAGATGACCGGGCCGGACAAGCGCGCGTTCGATAAGGAGCGTTTTACTAATCCCTACGCAGATACGAGGATCTTATACGGCGACCCGCAGATGAATATCAAGACCATAATGGTCGGTATAGATATGGAGTCTCCCGAGATACTTGCCGCCGACAGGCTTATCGATAAAGGCAGTTCCATAGATCTTGTGATGGCGCACCATCCTGAGGGAGCGGCATGGGCAAATTTTTACGATGTCATGAAGCTTCAGGTCGCAATGTTTGCGAAGTTCGGAATTCCTAAAGAAGTCGGAGAAGCGATGCTGAAAGAGAGGATGGGCGAGGTGAAGAGAGCCGTTGCTCCCGCCAACCACTTGAGAAGCGTCGACATAGCAAGGTTGCTTGATATCCCGTATATGTGCTGCCACACTCCGGCCGATAATCATGTAGCAAGTTATCTGCAGGAGATATTCGATAAAAAGGCCCCGGCAAAGCTCGCCGGTGTTGTCGCCATATTGAAAGCGATCCCCGAATATGCCGACGGCCTGAAGAAAGGCGCGGGCCCCAGGATACTCATAGGGGACGCCAAGAAGAAAGCCGGCCGCATATTTGTAGATATGACCGGTGGTACGGAAGGCCCAAAGAAGATATTCCCCCGTCTTTCTCAGGCGGGTGTGGGGACTATCGTGTGCATGCATTTGAGTGAAGAACATTTCAAGCATGCCAAAGATGAGCATATAAATGTCGTGATAGCGGGCCATATCGCAAGCGATGCGTTAGGGTTAAATCTTCTTCTCGATCAGCTGCAGAAGATGGATAAGGGCATAAAGATCGTTCCTTGTTCGGGATTTGTACGGGTAAAAAGGTAAATGGCGATACCTGATACGATAATAGAGCAGGTCCAGGCCAGAAGCGACATAGTGGAGGTCATATCCCGCTATGTCCCGTTAAAGAAAGCGGGAAGGAATTTCAAAGCCCCCTGTCCGTTTCATAATGAGAAGACGCCGTCCTTTGTCGTGAGCCCGGACAAGCAAATATATCACTGTTTTGGCTGCGGCGCGGGCGGTAATGTATTTTCTTTTTTAATGAAGCAGGAAGGCCTCCAGTTTCCGGAGGTGATCGAGATGCTGGCGGAGAACGCCGGCATTATCCTGCCCAGGGATATTTCCAGGGGCGCGACGAGTGAGCTGGATAACCGGCTCTATAAGATAAATGAGCTGGCATCCGGGTTCTTTCAGGAAAATTTAGCCGGTAACAGGTTTGCCAAAGAATATCTCGCCTCGCGCGGCGTGGGGCTTGAGGCCATTAAGAAGTTCAAGATAGGCTGCGCGCCGGACGCATGGGAGGCCCTGGTAAATTTTTTAAAGACAAAGGGTGTCGAGGCAAGCCTGGCGGAGAAGGCGGGCCTTGCGGTATCAAACGAGAAAGGCGGCCATTACGACCGTTTCAGGAAGAGGATAACTTTTCCAATCGTAGACCTTAAGGATAGGGTGCTGGGTTTTGGCGCGCGCATAATGGATTCGAGCCTGCCGAAGTATATCAATTCGCCGGAGACGCCGATATATTCGAAGGGCAGAAATTTATACGGATTGAATTTAAGCCGCGATGCGATCAAGAAGAAGGGGCACGCGCTGATCGTAGAGGGATATCTCGATTTTCTTGTGCCGTATCAGGCGGGGATACAGAATATAATAGCGACTCTAGGCACCGCTCTCACGGTCGATCAGGCGAAGTTGCTCAAAAGATTTGCCAAGACGATGGTGTTGGTCTACGACCCGGATGAGGCAGGTGAATCAGCCAGTTTGCGCGGCCTCGATATACTCGTAAGCGAGGATATGAACGTCTACATAGCCGAACTTCCGCAGGGGCTTGACCCTGACGGCTACATCCGAAAGAACGGCGCCGACGATTTTATCAAGCTGGTAAAATCCAGCAAGAACATATTCGATTACAAATTTGACAAGCTCTCCCGGCGGTTCAACCCTGCCTCTACAGGCGGCAAGGCAGCCATTGTGAACGAGATGCTTCCGACGATATCAAAGATTGGAAATGCCGTTGCCAGGAGCGAAATGCTGAAGAAGCTGGCCCAGCGTCTTTCGGTCGATGAGGACGCCGTTAAGGCAGAGTTAAAAAAAGTTAAGCCCGACTTCAGCGAGCGGGTGATGGTCGCGCTTAGCCCTGAGATCAAGCACGATGCGAAGAAAGCTGAGATCGCGGTGCTGGCGGTCCTGCTGGACGCAAACGGCGATTACGCGGACATAGTGAAGCGCAGGCTTGCCCTGGAAGAGATAAAGTCTTCCGCGGTGCGTGACATAATCGGCGCTATCCTTACGTTGCGCAGGGATAATAAAGAGATAAACGCGGCGCGGCTGATAAATCAGTTTGGCTCGACTTCCGAGAGCGCCAGGGCCATATCGGAGGCTGTAAATATGCTCGATTCACTGGACGATAAAGAGAAAGCGCTGGACGATTGCATTACGAGGATAAAGAAAGATAATATAAAAGACAGGCTTACATTGCTTCAGGAATCCATTCGTATCGCGCATAGTCAAAAGGATGCGAAAAAAGTCAAGGACCTGGTGACGGAATACAATGGCCTGGTAAAATTAAATAAATAATATACGGGAAAGTTTATGGCGAAAAAAAATAAGAAGCTGCTGAAGAAAAAGACGGTAGAACACATCAAGCCTCCGGCCAGGAAGCGGTCTAAGGAACTGGCCAAGCTTATCGCCCTCGGCAAGGAGAAGGGCCACCTGACTTTCGAAGAGGTGAATAACATCCTGCCGATCGACATAGTGTCTTCCGAAGCGATAGAGGACATACTGGGGGTCCTGGGAGAAGAGAATATAAAACTTGTTGACAGCGAAGAGGACGCATTGAAAGAGCCGGCTATTGGGCGCGGGGAAGGCGCTGTCGAAGTCGCCGCAGAAGCTCATGCGGATGCGGAAGCACCTGCGGAGAAGAAGGATGACGCCGAAAAAGAGGCAGCTCCGGTAAAACTTGCCCATGTAGACGATCCGGTTAAGATGTATTTACGGCAGATGGGCCAGATCTCGCTCCTCACCAGAAAAGAAGAAATAGAGATAGCAGAGCATATTAAAGATGCCGAAGCCAAGTTCAGGGAAGCTGTGCTTAACGTGAAGTTGTCCAAGTACAAAGCGATCGAAGTCGCAACTCAGATAATGAGCCTGGAGATAAACCCCGAAGAGTTTATAAATATAGACCCAAAATATAAAGGGGCCAGGTTAAAGAAGAAGTTTGACGCTCTGATCGAGAAGCTGAAGACTACAAGAAATAAATCCGAGATCGCCAGGACGATAAGAGATATGAATCTTGTCATGTCGGTCGTCGAAGAGATCGCGAAGGATATCGAAGCCAGGCTCGACCAGTACTCGAAATTGGATGCTGCCATAACCAGGTTCAGGGCGCGTAAGAACAGGGAAGAGGTCAAGAAGCTTCTCAAGCACCGGAGGAAGATGGAGCGTGATTTCGGAGAACCGGTCGATGAGATAAAAGAGTACTTTAAGTTGATAAAGGCCACCGAGGCCAAATTTACCAAAGCTAAAAAAGCGCTTGTCGGCGCTAATTTGAGGCTCGTTGTAAGTATCGCAAAGAAGTATACGAATAGAGGGCTTTCGTTCCTGGATCTTATCCAGGAAGGCAACATAGGCCTGATGAAGGCGGTCGATAAGTTCGAATATAAACGTGGATACAAATTTTCCACATACGCCACCTGGTGGATAAGACAGGCGATCACGCGTTCTATCGCGGACCAGTCCAGGACGATAAGGATACCAGTCCATATGACTGAAACGATAAATAAGCTGATAAAGGTATCGCGCACCCTTGTCCAGCAGAACGGCAAAGAACCGACTCCTGAAGAGATTGCCCATAAGATGAGGATGCCTGTCGATAAAGTGCGCGGCATATTGAAGATCGCGCAGGAACCGATCAGCCTGCAGACGCCGATAGGGGATGAAGGCGATACGCATTTCGGAGATTTCATCGAGGATAAGAGGGCTATCTCTCCGGCGAACGCGACAGCGTATTCTATGCTCAAGGAGCAGATGGATGATGTTCTCGGTACGCTCACCGAACGCGAGAAGAAGGTGCTCAGGCTCAGGTTCGGCATCGGTGACGGTTATCCCAGGACCCTCGAGGAAGTCGGAGCGGTCTTCAGTGTTACGAGGGAGCGGGTGAGGCAGATCGAGGCCAAAGCGCTGCGAAAATTGAGACACCCTACCAGGTCGCGTAAACTTAAGAATTTTTTAGCAATAGGTGTTGACGAATAAGTTCACCAAAAGATCACTCTTTACAGTGATTTTGATATCCGTTATAATAACAACTCTTATAGATGTTCTTTTCATTATTTATTTTCGTGGGCCTATAGCTCAGCCTGGCAGAGCAGGAGACTCATAATCTCTTGGTCCAAGGTTCAAATCCTTGTGGGCCCACCAATTACGATTTGGCCTTCGCCAAAAAGCGTGGAACTGTCCCGCCCGGAACAGAACAAGGGGCGGGATCCCGCCCGAAATAGACAGATGGCGGGGCTTTTTGGCTTCGGCCCGCCGGTAAGCAAATAAAGGCGGGGCTAGCGCCCAAATCGTTTTAAGGAAAACCAAAAGCGGTTTTTCTTAAGGTAGTTATTAAGGTTTTCCTTAAGGATCCATTCCCTTATGTTGAAGTAAAAAGAATTTGCCGCTATCAAGCCTCTTCATGCCAGTTATAGAATCACACCTTGCTGAATTCATACTTAACTTTTATCTCTTGCCATGTTAAACGTCTTCGCCGCCATGTATATCAAAGATAATCTTACGCAACCTAAGCGCCATATCATTATCATCATAGTCACCCATAGCAAAACCATCCCCTAAAAACAACGCAAATAATCAAGACAACTATACCATACAAACCATTCCCAGAAGCCCATTCGGTCTACGCGAGAGGGTGATAGGAAAATTTATGTCCAATTCCCCCGACGTGGGCACTAGAGTAGAGACACCCCTACTATAGCGAACCCCCGATGTTTTCGCGAAGAGCCTAGTATTTCAGCTCGATAACA
>JAHJHP010000007.1 GCA_018823705.1 Candidatus Omnitrophota bacterium
GAGTTTTGAAAACGTCCCTTTATTTTCCTTTATTTTCCAAAAAAAATAAAACCCCCGAAAATCATGGGGTTTTATTTTTTGGTGAGCCGCGCTGGACTTGAACCAGCCACAACCACATTAAAAGTGTGGTGCTCTACCAGATGAGCTAGCGGCCCTAAGATTTTTTCTCCGAAAAAATCAATCCCGAGGACTACAACAGCGTTTTCATATCGCCCCTGGCGAGATGAAAACATTTAGCATGTCCGAGGGATAAATAATATCTTCCTGAAACTGACTATCCCTGAATATCTTTCTCTTTCGCAGCGAGAATAGTGTCTATCTCTTTGACAAATTTATCAGTGAGCTTTTGGATATCTTCACTGGCTTTGAACTTATCATCCTCGGTAATAGCCTTGTCTTTCTCGAGCTTCTTTATCACTTCGAGCGCCGCATGCCGTCCGGTCCGTATGGAGATATGCCCGTCCTCGGCGATCTTTTTCAGGACCTTATCCAGCTCGGAGCGCCTCTCCTGAGTCAGCGACGGTATCGTCAGCCTTATAACCTTACCGTCGTTACCCGGCGTAATGCCTAAATCGGACTTTAAAAGCGCTTTCTCTATGTCAACGAGCGAGTTCTTATCCCATGGCTGGATCATTACGAGACGCGCGTCCGGAGTGGTTACCGCCGCCAGCTGTTTTAGCGGCGTGGAAGCGCCGTAATAATCTACTTTGATGTTATCGACCAGCGCGATCGAGGCTCTTCCGGTCCTTACCGTCGAAAAATCCCTCTGGGTGGCTTCAACCGTCTTCTTCATCTTCGTTTCTGTGTCATGTAAAACTTCTTTGACTGTCATGATTTTACCTCACCCTTTTACTATAGTCCCTATCTTCTCACCCAATATAACTCTCTTGATATTACCTTTTTTGAAAAGGTTCAATACGATTATAGGCAGCTTATTGTCCATGCATAGGCTTATCGCGGTCGCGTCCATGACCTTCAATCCCTTCTTAAGGACATCTATATAACGCAGGCTGTCGTACTTACGGGCTCCCTTATTTTTTACCGGATCGGATGAATAGACGCCGTCGACCTTTGTGGCTTTGAGGATGACCTCGGCCCCTATCTCTATTGCGCGAAGAGCCGCGGTAGTATCCGTGGTAAAATACGGATTGCCTGTGCCGCCCACGAAGATCACGACGCGCCCCTTCTCCATGTGCCTTATCGCGCGGCGCCTTATGAAAGGCTCTGCCATCTGCTGCATCTGTATCGCGGTCTGGACACGGGTAAATACGCCTTGCTTCTCGAGAGCATCCTGAAGAGCCAGCCCGTTAATAACGGTGGCGAGCATGCCCATGTAATCCGCGCTCACCCGGTCGACGCCTTTAGCGGAACCCATCGCTCCCCTGAATATATTGCCACCGCCGATAACGATCGCGATATCGATGCCTAAAGAGCGCACCTCTTTGATCTGTTTTGCTATGGCGCTCGTTACATCACAATCGATACCATAGCCCAAGCGGCCCTGCAAAGCTTCGCCGCTCAGCTTTATCATAACTCTTTTGAATATGGGTTTTGTCATTTTACTTGTGAGGCGTGGACCACGAACTAATAATTATCAACTTACTTAAGCTCTTCGCCGACCTGATACCTTACAAATCTACGCACGATGATATTCTCGCCTATTTTGGCGACCATGGACGTAAGTATATCCTTCACTTTCAAGCTCGAATCCTTAATGAACGGCTGCTCCAATAGACAGGCGTCTTCGAAGAACTTTGTAAGCTTGCCTTCTATGATCTTATCTATCGCGGCCGCGGGCTTTCCTTCAAGCTGCGCCTTTATTATCTCCGTCTCTTTCTTTACCGCCGCCTCAGGAACATCTTCCCTCTTAACATATATGGGGTTGTATGCCGCTACCTGCATGGCGAGGTCTTTAACGAACGTCTTGAAATCATCATTCCTGGCAACGAAGTCAGATTCGCAGTTTACCTCTACCAGCACGCCGATCTTCCCGCCCATGTGTATATAACTCTCGACCTTGCCTTCTTTAGCCGATCTGCCCGCTTTCTTAGAGGCAAGGGCGACTCCCTGCTTCCTCAATACATCCATCGCCTTGTCGACATCCCCGCCGGAGGCCTGGAGCGCCTTCTGGCACGCGACTATACCGGCGTTGGTCTTTTCTCTCAATATCTTGATGGCATCTGTCATATATTATTCTCTCTTTATTTGATTATCTTTTTCTTCTTCTTTATAGGGATATTCTTCGGGAGCGCCTCGTCCTCTTTAAGCTTTATATCCCCCTCTACTATCTCCTCGACCTTTTCGTCCACGATCTTTACGCCTTCGCCTTCTCCCTCTTCTTCGGCAGCCTCGGCTTCCGCGTCCGCTATGGCCTTTCTTACGCCGGCTTTGAACTCTTCCTTACCCTCAAGCACGGCATCGGCCATAATGCCGGTGACTATCTTGATCGCCCGTATCGCGTCATCATTGCCCGGAATAACATACGCGATCTTATCCGGATCGGAATTGGTATCCACAAGCGCCACTATCGGTATTTTGAGAGTGATCGCCTCTTTTACGGCGATATCCTCTTTCTTGGCGTCGACCACAAACATCGCCTTGGGCAACTTATCCATGTTTCTTATACCTTCAAGGTTCTTATTGAGCTTCAGAAGCTCCTTGTTAAGGGCCGAGACCTCTTTCTTGGAAAGCTTTGCCATCGTGCCGTCTTCCTTCATCCTCTCGATATCAAAGAGCCTCTTTATGCTCTTCTTTATCGTCTGGAAGTTCGTAATCATGCCTCCCAGCCACCTGTGATGCACGTAGAACATGCCGCACCTGGAGGCCTCTTCCTTTACTATGTCCTGCGCCTGCTTCTTGGTGCCGACAAACAGTATATAACCGCCGCCTGAAGCGACATTCTTAAGAAAGTCGCAAGCTTTAATTATAGAGTTTTGTGTCTTCTCAAGGTCTATTATGTAGATCCCGTTTTTGGAACCAAAAATATACTTCTTCATCTTGGGGTTCCACCTCTTGGTCTCGTGTCCGAAGTGCACGCCCGCCTCCAGTAAGCTCTTCATCAGTGTAGAGTCAACCATATAAGTCTTTATCCAACCTCCCTTTTCTTGGTTCATGCTGTGTTGCCCCGTTCTTAGGGCTAAAGTATTATAGGGGTTTGCGCTTTCTTTTTCAAGGATTTATTTAAATTAGATTATCTTTGAATTGCATGTCGTAAAGCCGCTTGTAGAGGTGGTTCTTCTTTATTAATTCATCGTGCGCGCCGCTCTCTATAATGCGGCCCCCATCCATTACGTAGATAGTGCTGGCATGTTTTATTGTGCTAAGTCTATGAGCCACAACAAATACCGTTCTTCCCGTCATCATCCTGTCTATCGCCTCCTGAACGAGCATCTCGCTCTCCGTATCAAGCTGGGATGTCGCCTCATCAAGTATCAGTATCGGGGGATCCTTGAAGACAGCGCGGGCTATAGCGAGGCGCTGCTTCTCGCCGCCCGACAACCTGAAGCCTCTTTCACCGACTATCGTGTCGTACCCCTTGGGCATCTTCATTATGAAATTGTGCGCGTTGGCTATCTTCGCCGCCCTCGAGACCTCATTTACATCGCCCTTTCCTGAGCCGTAGGATATGTTAGCAGCTACGGTATCATTAAATAATATCGTCTCCTGCGTCACTATGCCTATCTGCCCCATGAGAGACTTAACCGTACAGTCGCGCACGTCAATGCCGTCAATCAGTATGCTTCCGCCCGTGACATCATAAAAACGCGGCAGAAGGTTCAGTATCGTCGTCTTACCGACTCCGCTCGGGCCTACAAAGGCCGCTACGTTACCCACAGGGACGCTAAGGCTCAGGCCCTTAAGGACATCTTTATCATCATATTTGAAATAGACATCTTTAAGTTCTACGCCCTTACTGATCCTGGGCAGAGATACGGCGCCGGCCTTCTCAGAAACGGATGGTTTGGTATCTAAGATCTCGAATATCCTGTCAGCGGCCGCCATAGCCTGCTGGTTTATGCTATACACGTTGGTCAGGCGCTTTATGGGCCTCATTAACGAGAGCATGGCCGCGAGGAATGTCACGAAAGCGCCCGCGGAGAGCGCGCCGGAGACTATCTGTTTGCCGGCTACCCACATGATTATAGCTATACAGAGTATCCCCACAAACTCGGTAATGGGGCTCACCACGAGCATCCTCTTCGCCGACTTCATCGCAAGTTTATAGAACGTCTGATTTTGGCTCTCAAATCTCTTCGCCTCGTAATCTTCCATAGAGAAGGCCTTGACGACCCGCACGCCGGATATCGTTTCATGTAATGTGGTCGTTATATCGGCTACTTTCTCCTGGGACTGCCTTGAAATGGACTTAAGGCGCTTACCTATCTTTACAACGGGATATATGACGAGCGCGAATAGTAATACGCTTATCCATATAAGAGCCCACGGAATCGCAAAATAGACCTTTATGATCAGGAGCATCACGGTGTAGATCACAAGCTGTATCGGCTGATAAAATAGGTCCGTAAGCCCCGTCGAGATAGAATCCCTCACGATGGCTGAATCATTGGTGATGCGCGCCATCAGCTTTCCGGTGGAATTCTTCGAATAAAAGTCCATCGAAAGGGTAAGGATCTTCTCGTACATGATATTCTTAATATCCCTGATCACGCGCTGGGCGACATCATTCATAAGATACGACTGACAAAACTCGAATACACTCTTAAGCAGCCACAAAACCACTATAATAACGGTCATACTGCTCAATAACTGCGCAGGCGGCATAGAGTTGATCTTGTCTATAAGGGCCTGTACGATTCCCGGGATCGGCACACCACCCGGTATGGCTATCTTCTTGCCCGATATGACGTTATCCACAAGGGGTATTATCATGCCTATGGATACGCCGCTTAAAGCGGATGTGACCACCATGCAGGCCCCTGCAGAGATAAGCACCCAGGCATGCGGAAACACGAATTTTATTAATCTGCGATATTGGCTCATAAAGTCCTATTCGTATATCAATATTTTAGCGTATCGTATCACGGAAGCCAAAATCTGTCGAGGGAAATCGCTTGCCACGTATTTTTATACGTGTTATAATCGCATTTCTATGGAAACTATACGGGTTGGCGTAGTGGGCGTCGGGCATCTGGGCTCACTCCATGCCAAGATGTACTCAAATCTGGATAGCGTAAAACTGGTCGGGGTCTGCGACTGCAATATCGAACGGTCCCTGGAGGTCGGAAAGCGCTTTAAGGTCGCCAGCTACTCCGATTATGAAGAATTATTCGACAGAGTTGACGCCGCCAGCATAGCCGTCCCCACAAGCCTGCACTATAATGTCGCCAAAGACTTCCTGCTTCACGGCATACATGTATTGATAGAAAAACCGATCACCAAGACGCTTTCCGAAGCGGACGAGCTTGTAGAAATAGCTGAAAAGAACAAGCTTATCCTGCAGGTCGGCCATATAGAGCGTTTTAACTCCGCCGTCCTGGCGCTGGAACCCTATATCAATAAACCAAAGTTCATCGAGTGCCAAAGGCTGGGGCCATTTCATGACAGGGTAAAAGACGTCGGCGTAGTGCTTGACCTCATGATACATGATATCGATATAGTCCTCGGCCTTATCCGTCAGGATGTGGCAAGCATTGAGGCTGTCGGGCTCTCCACGATATCGAATTATGAGGATGTCGCTAACGTCAGGCTTACGTTTCAGGATGGCACTATCGCGGATATCACCGCGAGCCGCGTCACAAAGGATGTGGTCCGCAAGATGCGCATCTTCCAGGAGGAATCCTACCTATCTCTCGACTATGTCACCCAGGACGCTATGCTATTCGAGAAGACGGGCGATAAAATAACGCAGAAGAAGATAAAAGTCAGGAAAAAGAATCCTCTCAAGAAAGAGCTTAAGTCCTTCATAGATCGCGTCCATACCGGGAAACGTCCCATAGTGTCGGGCGTTGAAGGCAGACGGGCGCTTGCGGTAGCGCTCGAGATAATAAAGAAGATAAACCCGACCAGGCAATAATGGCTCATAAAAAGATCCTGATAGTCTCCGGCGAACCATCCGGAGACCTGCATGCCTCGAACCTCGTCAGAGACCTTAAGTCCCTGGATCCCACTCTGCAATTTTATGGCGTCGGAGGAGAGCTTTCAAAGAAAGCCGGCGTCGATATCATATTCGACATAACCAAGCTTGCGCTTATCGGCGTAATCGAGGTATTGAGGCACATATTCGTCGTGAAGAGAGCTTACGATACCGTGATCTCAAAAGTTAACCGGGATCGGCCTGACATCGCGATACTCGTGGACTATCCCGGTTTTAATCTCAAGCTGGCGGCGAATCTGGCTAAAAAAGGCATCCCCGTAGTCTATTATATAAGCCCGCAGATCTGGGCGTGGGGCCGCCAGAGGGTCCACACCATAAAGAAATACGTTAAAAAGATGATAGTCTTCTTTAAGTTCGAAGAAGAGTTGTATAAAAAATACGGCATCGACGCGGAATTCGTGGGACATCCTCTGGTGGATGTGGTAAAAGTTACGGCCTCCAGGGAGGAGATCTACAAAAAATACTCTCTTTCGAAAGACAAAAAAACGATCGCGCTATTACCCGGCTCGAGAGAATTCGAGATAAGGATGCTGCTGCCGATAATAGCCAGAGCCGCCGAGCTCATAAGCGGCAAAATGAGTGACGTGCAATTCATAATATCAAAGCACCCCCACCTGGACCTTTCAATTTATGAGACTGCCCTGAAAGGCACGTCGTTCGATCACAGGTTCGTTGAGGGCGATATGCATAATATCGTGGGAGCCGCTGACTTTGCCATCGTTGCCTCAGGCACGGCTACGCTTGAGACGGGCATGCTGGGGACGCCATTAGTGGTCGTATATAAAACCGCTTTCATAACGTCCATCTTCTATTATATCGTGGTCGACGTCCACTTTCTCGGCCTTGTCAATGTGGTGGCCGGAAAAGAGGTGGCGCCGGAATTTCTGCAGTACAAAGTGACGCCTGAACGCATTACCGCTAAGACGATCGAAATACTATCCACCCCCGGCAGGCTCGCGGAGACCAAAAAGGAACTCGCGAAGGTGAAAGCCTCCCTGGGCTCCGGCGGAGCAAGCATGCGCGCGGCGAAAGCCATCCTACCGTTACTCAGGTAAATTTTTCGATTACATCCTGCGTTGCATCCAGAATATATTCAAGCTCTCTCTCTTTAACGCACAGCGGCAGAAAAAGATATACCACATTCCCGAGCGGCCGCAGGATGAGGGACTTCTTTAATCCGGCTTTATATATCTCCGGGGAGATCCTCTCCTTAATACCAAACTCCTCCTTTGTCTTTTTATCTTTGACTAATTCTATCGCGCCGATCATGCCTATGTGCCGCACGTCGCCGACTATCGGAATTTCTCTGAATTTTTCAAGCCGCTTAGAAAAGAACGGGATCAGGCCCTTTACCCTCCTCAGGGTATCTTCCTCCTGAAATACATCAAGGCTAGCCACCGCAGAGGCGCAGGAAATAGGGTTAGCCGTATACGTATGGCCGTGATAGAACGTCTTCCCCTTATAAGCGTCATCATAAAACGCGTCATATATCTCATCTGATGTCAACGTCATGCCTAATGGCAGGTATCCGGCCGTTATGCCTTTGGAGAGACACATGAAGTCCGGCCTGATATCGACATGGTCGCATGCGAACATCTTCCCCGTCCTCCCAAAGCCCGTCGCCACCTCATCGACTATCAGGTGGACATTGTACTTTTTAGCCAAAGCGGCTGCTCTTACGAGATAATCTTTAGGATAGATTATCATGCCTCCCGCCGCCATCACGAGCGGCTCCAGAACCAGCGCCGCGATCTCTGAAGCGTTTTTCTTAAGGATAACCTCGAGCCCGGAGACGCACTCAAATGAACAGGACTTTCCGGTCTTTCCCGCGGGACATCTGTAACAGTAGGGCGCCGGAGCTTTAAATGACCGGAACAACATATCTTTAAAGATGCCGTTAAATAATCCGACCGCGCTTACGCTCATGGCGCCGATGGTGTCACCGTGATAACCGCGATCCAACGATATAAACTTCTTTTTGCCGCATTTACCGGTATTTTGCCAATATTGGAACGACATCTTGAGCGCGGTCTCCACAGCCGTAGAACCGTTATCGGAAAAGAAGACTTTGGTGAGGCCGCGTGGAGCGATCGCGGTAATTCTTTCGGCCAGCAGGATCGCCGGTTTATGAGTAAACCCGGCGAACAGGACGTGCTCCAGTGAGTCAAGCTGCCTTCTTATCGCCCTATTTATCGCGGGATGGCAGTGGCCGTGCACATTGCACCACCAACTCGAGATGGTATCGTAGTAAAAATTCCCGTTGTTGTCATAAAGTTTTAAACCTTTCGCCCTCTCGATGAGGATGAGCGGAGTATCCCCGCAATCCTTCATCTGTGTGTAGGGATGCCAGATATTCTTCAGGTCCCTCTTTATCCAGCTCTTCACTCCGTTCATATTCTGCTTTCTATTTCTGCGGCGATCGGGGCAAAGGCCTCGCGCATAAGGCGCATATCTTTCGAATATGCCAAAGTTCCCAACATATGAACGCGGCCGAATCTTTCCACTGCGACGGGATTATCTTTCAGGACCAACCTGTCTTCGCCCTTTATGCTATTATTGAATATAACTCCGACGATCTTAATATCTCTGGACCTCATGGCCTCTATGCTCAGGAGGGCGCTATTAATAGCGCCCAACCTGTTGGGGGCTACAAGGAGCACCGGCAGGCTCAGCTCTTTTACGGCGTCTATCAGGAGTTTCTCTTTATCGAGCGGCACCAGGAGCCCTCCGCTGCCTTCGACGATAACCCTGTCGAAATTTGCGGATAAGTTGTTAAAACACCTTCTTATCCTGCCGAGCCTTATTCTCTTCTTTTCTACGCCGGAGGCCAGGTGAGGAGAGGCGGCAAGCTTGAAGATATACGGCTCCATAGACCGAAGATGCCCGCAAAAATCTCTTCTTCGCCTTGCCATAAACTCAAGATGTGTATCAATATCCGGCGAATGGCCGGCAGAGCCCGTCTGAACCCATTTCTGGGTTACGACCCTGTATCCTCTGTCGAGCAGATAACCGCCGAGTAATCCCGTTATGACGCTCTTACCGGCTCCTGTATCAGTACCCGCGACAAAGACCGCTTTCATCCCGAAGCCCTGCAATAAAATATCTGATACGACGCTTCGATCCCTCCGAAATTCGACATATAGGCTTCCTCGATCCTGTCCAGCATGGTTTTGCGCCATAATGAAATGCCGCTTATCCCTCTTCCTCTAGCGCCGGTATATTTTATATGCCGCAGAAGTTCTTCCAGGGATACATATTTCTTCTTTATCACCGTCTCCTCCACCGCGCTCTTCCTGAAGAGATCTTTCATCATCCCGGCCAGCTCTTCCTTCCCGGGGAAACCGTCGGAACTGATCCGGATATCCTTTCCCAGCGCATCCTTAACGGACAGGCTCAATTCACGGAACGTTAAAGGCCCGAAGGTGGAAAAGAGTATCGAACCTTCTTCCCTCAGCGCATTTTTATACCCTGCGAGGAATGAGCCCGGGTCATTAAACCACTGAAATGCCGCGTTTGACGTAATAAGATCGAATTCGCCGGTGAATTCGATCTCTTCGGCGTCGGCCACAATGAATTCAATCCCGCCCTTCTCGAATTTTGTCCGGGCGACATCAACCATATCGCGTGAAATATCCACGGCCTTTATATGCGCAAGATTGTACTTTTTCCGCAGGAGAAGCGTGTAGCTGCCCGTACCGCAGCCTACATCTAAAATATTACGGATGTTTTGATCAGGCGATTTACTTATAAGCTCTTTCGCGGCCAGGCATTGTATATCCGCATACTTATCGTAAAGGTTCGCATACTTTGAAAAATTGTCTTCTACCATACTTTTATCGGCGCGGATAAGGCTCCTCATAAAAACAGCCTGTTAAATTCCTGCGTGAAGAATGGAATGTGCCCGGCGCCTTCGATCGAAATGAACCGCGCCTGCGGCAGAGCCTCTTTTAACACCATCGCCTCCTCTATAGGCGCGATCCTGTCTTTTCGTCCGTGGACAAAAATCACCTTCAGGCCTTCTAAATACTTCGGCTCTATCTGATGCTCGGAAAGATAATCCAGCTCCCCGAGAAGATAATCGAGCGGCATACTCTCCAGGTAGTCTTTTAACAGGTGCGCCCGAAACCATTTATAAGCTTCACTATCGGCGGAAATACAATCGTTGTAGAATTTATAAAGAAAGGCTTTCCTGTCCTTGTTCAGGAGTATTTTTATCTTTTCATTGTTCGCTTTTTCATATCTCCGCCTGACGCCCACAAAGATGACTTCATCTACGCAGTCCCGGTATTTTGATACAATATCGCAAGCTATAAACCCTCCCATAGACCAGCCGAGAATGGAGATCTTTTTTATGCCGTTCTCTTTCATTGCCGCTAAAAGATCTTCCGAGAACATGAATGGTGAAAATTCTACGGGCAGCAGGTAATTATATTTAATATTCAGGTTATTAAATATCCTGTAATCAGTGGCCCAGCCCGGGATCAAAAGCATGGTATCTTTCGCGCCCGGGGTGCTGATTAATTTAAATTTTGACATGCGAAATGTCGCTCAACAATTTATGGAGGATATTCCTATCATGATGAAGGGTTAACGAGAACCTGAGGCGAGCTTCTTTTGCCGGCACGGTGGGCGGCCGTATAGGTAAGACCCAGTATCCAAACCCCTGAAGCGCTTTCGCAAACTCTCCGGCTTTAGCGCTCTCGCCTATTATCACGGGGATAACCTGTGATGATCCCCTGACCCTAAGGCCCATCGCCTCCAGGGCCAGGCGAAAGTACTGCGCCAACGCCAGCAGCGCTTCTCTCCTATGCGGCTCCCGGCGCACCAGCTCAAGCGCGGCCAGGTTAGACGCCGCCACCGCCGGAGGCAAGCCGGTGGAATATATAAAGCTCCTGCACGTGTTTATCAGATAATCGACTATCTCGCCTGATGCGGCGACATAAGCGCCAAAACTCCCGAGGGCTTTCGAGAATGTCCCCATTATGAGATCCACCTCATCCGAAAGGCCATCCTCTTCCACCACCCCCGAACCGTTCTTTCCGTATATGCCCGTGGCGTGAGCCTCGTCCACCATGATCCGGCATCCATACCTCTCCTTTAGGCCGACTAATGCCCTGAGGGGCGGCCTATCGCCGTCCATGCTGAAGACGGTCTCGGTAACGATCAATGCTTTCTTGAATTTGCGCCGCTCGCGCTTAAGGAGCGCCTCCAGGTGGTCCGGATCGTTATGGGAGTAACGGAAGATCCTGGCGCCGCTTAATAGCATACCGTCTATTATGCTCGCGTGATTAAGCCTGTCGGAAAATATGGCGTCGCCTCCGGAATACAAAGAGCTCAATATACCGACATTCGCCTGATAGCCGGAATTGAATACGAGCGCGCGCTCCTTATTTTTGAAACGGGCAACTTCCTCTTCGAGACGGTGGTGGATAACGAGGTCTCCGCTCAAAAGCCGGGACGCGGATGAGCTCGCGCCGAATTCGTCCAGTGCGGCTTTTGCGGCTGCTATAAGTCCGGGATGGCCCGACAGGCCGAGGTAGTCATTTGAAGAAAAGTCTATATACTCTCTGCCGCCGACATTTATCATGCCGGCTTTTCTGGAAGATACAGGTTTAAGCTTCCTCAACAGGCCTTCCTCGGAACGCTTCTTCAGATATATCCCTATTTCGCCCACGCCTCTTTTATCTCCTCTGCGAAGAGCCGGTCATCCTCAGGTGATCTGCCGGCTATTGTCAGATAACCGCCTATCAACATTCCATTGGCGCCAGCCATGAAAGCCATGGCCTGAAAATCTTTCAATGCGGACTCTCTGCCCGCCGCGATCTTTATGATCTTGTCTTTCAGCAGTATTCTGAAGAGCGCGATCGTCCTTATAGCGTCGGAGGAAGAGATAGCTTTTACGCCCTCAAGCGCCGTTCCTTTCACGGGCACCAGAATGTTAATAGGCACCGAGTCAACATCCAGCTCTTTTAATGTAAGGGCCATGTCGATCCTGTCATCCCATGACTCCCCCATCCCTATGATCCCGCCGCTGCATACCTGTAAACCCACGCTTTTAGCCGCTTTTATCGTCTCCACCCTTTCCTGAAACGTGTGGGTCGTAACTATCTTCGGAAAGAAATTTTGAGATGTTTCAATATTATGATGATACCGGGATAGGCCGGAGCGTTTAAGGAGGGAGAGGCTCTCTTCATCCAGTCTTCCGAGCGACGCGCACAGATCTATGCCTATATCGTCTCTTATCTCGATCATAGCCGCGGCGATCGTCCTGAGGTCATCGGACGTCAATACGTTGCCGCTTGTAACGATATCGAACCTGTGCGCTCCCATGGCCTTAGCGCGCCGCGCCGCTTCTATCATTTCACTCTTGCTCTTCAGTGAGTAGGCAGAGGCGCCGCTCGAGTGGCGGGAGGATTGAGCGCAGAATTTACAGTCTTCGCCGCACATCCCGGACTTCGCATTCATTATATTGCATAGCTCCAGGATGTTGCCCTTAGAGTCTCTCCTCGCGCGATCGGCTATCGAGACGATCTCTGTTAACGGCAGCTTCAGGAGCGCTTTGATCCGGCTTATATCCACTTATTACCTCCGACGGTCAATGATATATATTCACTATAGCGCATGCCTATAGAACCGTCAACCAATTAAATAGTTATGGTTTACAATGTATTTTCGCCCTATCCCTCACCCGGTAGATTTTAGCGCAAGGCTTCTTTTCGGTAGGATATATGGAGGAGTTTTGTGAGTTCACCGGGTATTCCGCGGCCTATCTTCTTTCCGTCTACGCTGATAACAGGCAGCACCCCGGCCAGTGAATTGGTCAGGAAGATTTCGTCGGAGGAGAGCAACTCTTTATGCGGGAGGCTCTTCTCTATGACTTTCAGGCCGAACCTCTTTGCCAGCCTGATGATGACGGCCCTTGTGATGCCCGGCAGTATCCCGCTTTCAAGCGAAGGGGTTATTATCACTCCCCTCTTTACGGTAAAGACGTTGCTCGTCGCGGCTTCCGCCACGCAAGCCCTCGTATTGAGGATAATCGCTTCATCGGCTCCGGCGTCCTTGGCCTGGAAGCGCGCGATGATATGGCCCAGGAAGTTGAGGCTCTTTATGCCGGATAGCGGGGAAAGGTCGTCCTGTCTTGTGCTGACAACGCGGACGCTGATACCCTTCCTGAAAACCCGTTCGGGGTAACCTTCAAATTTTTTCGCGATGATGATTACGTTCGGTTTCTGCCGGTCTTTCCGCTCTATGCCGAACCTTCCCTCTCCCCTGGTCACTGTAAGGCGGATGTACGCGTCTTTAAGGGCGTTAGCGCCAAGCAGCCTGTATATCTCTTTCTTCAGGTAAATTTTTGAATACGGATTTTTTATGCCTATCGTCTTAAGTGAGAGTCCCAGCCGATCGAGATGCCCGTCTATTTCGAATACCTTTCCGGAATAACTGCGCATCGTCTCAAATATACCGTCGCCATACATGAAACCTCTGTCAAATATCGAGATCCGCGCTTCATTTGCATTGAAGAGCTTCTTATTGATCCAGACTTTGTTCATACCGTCTCCAGAAAAATAGGGACAGCGCCCTATTTTCTCGTAGTCATTCTGCAGGAAAATAGGGCGCTGTCCCTATTTTTCCGAGCGCCTGCATCGCTCCCGCTGCCTTGTGAAGCGTCTCCTCGTACTCTTTCTCGGGATCGGAATCCGCCACGATGCCGCCGCCTACCTGAAAATATATATCATTACCTTTGGCTATGAAGGCCCTTATCACTATGGACGTGTCCATATTCCCGTCGAAGCCTATATATCCGATGGCGCCGGTGTAGACGGATCTCTTTACGCTCTCCAGCTCATCTATTATCTCCATCGAGCGTATCTTGGGCGCGCCGGTTATAGATCCTCCCGGGAATGCCGCTATCAGGCAATCCACCGGATCCTTGCCCTTCTTAAGGGTGCCGGCCACCGTCGATACCAGGTGAGACACATTCGCGTATTTTTCGATCACGACAGATTCCGTAGGGCGGATTGAACCGTATTTGCATATTCTTCCCAGATCATTCCGCTCCAGGTCCACTATCATTATGTGTTCGGCCATATCCTTGGCGCTGTGTTTCAATTCCGTCTCCAGCGCCGCGTCAAGTGACGGACTGGCGCCACGCGGCCGGGTTCCCTTTATCGGGCGGGTCTCGATATAGTCTCCTCTTTTCAATAAGAACCTCTCGGGTGATGAGCTGAGGATCGCGACGTCATTGAAATTTAAGTATGAGGCAAACGGCGCAGGACTGCAGCGCCTGAGTCTTGCGTACAGGTCGAAAGGATCCCCGGAAAGCTTTGCCTTGAATCTCTGAGAGATGTTTACCTGATATATATCGCCCTTCTCTATATATCTCTTTGCCATCTTCACGGCATCTACATACGAACGTTTTGAAAAATTGGATTTAAGGCCTTTGCACGATATTCTACGGGAGGTTGAGTCCCGATAAACGGCATCGTGAGGCGCGAAAGGCTTTTTCGATATGCCGAGTTTTGAAATATAAGAGCGTTTCTTCAGATTATCGTATATCACCACTGAATCGTAAAAGCCGACAAGACAATCGGGCAGATCAAGATCGTCTTTCGCGGTATTGGGCAGTACTTCTATAAAATCCTTCAGGTCGTAAGAAAAATATCCGACTGCGCCGCAGGTAAACGGGATCTCTTTCCGGCTATTGACGACGCGGTATTTCCTTAGAAGCTTCCTTAATTCTAAGAACGGATTTGCTATCAGCTCTTTCTTCAGGCCCGACTCCCATTCCAATTTTACGGAATCACCCTTACTCCTGAAGACGAGAAACGGATCGCATCCCATAAATGAAAAGCGGCCGAGCTTTTCAGCCCCGCACGCGCTGTCCAAAAAGAAACTGTATGGACGGTGCCTCATTGATTTGAATTTGACGAACGGATCAGGCGGGCTATCTATCTCTTCGATCACCGGCTTCTGTCTGGCCGATTTTGGCATATATCTACACGAGTATCTGTGACAGCGTTTCAGAAAGACGCGTGAGAGCCTTCAGTACCTCTTCGCTCATGGGAGATCCCAGAGTCGTACTCTTGGGTTGAACGGATAGGACAAATACATTCAGGTCTTCTTTGCCCATCTTAAGCAGGTCTATGAAAAGTTTTGGGGACGGACTATGGGTGGAAAAACTGACATTCGCTATATCATCCGTATCCAGGACCATGGCCGTGCCCGGCTCAAGCGCCATATTCGCGGCGTCCACCAGTATCAGCGTATCGCACAGGCTCTTTAACATCGGAAGTATATAATTCTCCGGCGCCGTACCGCAATCGAATAGGCCGGCATTGACACCGCGAGCCTTTAATAATTCGATGAGCTTCGGGCCCAGGCCGTCGTCGCCGCGTATTATATTGCCGATGCCGGCTATCGTGACCTTGCCTCTTATTCTGTTTCTTATATCCAGGGCGATATCATCAGATTCGGATTTAA
The DNA here is from genome assembly GCA_018823705.1 of Candidatus Omnitrophota bacterium. GTDB lineage: Bacteria > Omnitrophota > Gorgyraeia > 2-01-FULL-45-10 > 2-01-FULL-45-10 > CAIMPC01. The sequence continues at coordinate 15,596 of JAHJHP010000007.1, forward strand.
TATCGTTCAATGGTGGTTTTTCTTCTGCATTTTGAGCAGAGGATCTTTATCCTGTCCGGCCTCAGGACGTAATCTTTGGCGGCCTGGGGGACATCATCGGCAAATCCCATATTTTTCAGGGACGATATGAATAGCGTGGGGTTCGAAAACGCAAGTGAGCCCAGTTTTTTCGCGATCCAGGCCAGGTGGGCCTTCGCGGTGATGACATCCCTGCATATTTCGCACAGGACAAGCTCTTTTTCATCGGTAGCAGATACCATGGAGGCACGGTCGAAACCCGCCAGGTCAAACTCCGTGGTATGCTTTATACCGGGAGGAATATCTTCTCGCGTAGTGCAAAGGGCGCTGCATTGGCCGCAGTAATGGCATTCATCCAGATGCAGCATCTTCTTCCTCACGGCCTTATCCTTGGTGACAACGTCGCTGACTTCTATGGCCCTGGCCGGGCATACGAGCGCGCAGGCCGCGCAGGCTACACAACCATCGTTCGAATATTCCGGTTTTCCGCGGAACCTCTCCGGAGGTTGATGCGCTTTACGGGGATAATCGGAGGTATACGGCCCTTTAATAAGCGCTGTTATCGCCTCTTTTAACTCTCTTAGTTTAGGATATTTCATTTATGAGTGCCTTAGGAAAATAGGGACAGCGCCCTATTTTCTCGTAGCGTAGTAATTCTGCAGGAAAATAGGGCGCTGTCCCTATTTTCCAAATAATGTAACAATGCTTGAAGAGTGGCGCGCCAGGTTACCGGTAAAATCGAGCATGTCGAAATACATATTAGCCGCGATCGGCGTACATATGCCTTTTACCAGGCGCTTGGTGTGTTCCTGGCGGTAACGCTGGACCAGCGCCTTTACAGCTAAGCCGTTATCTATTATGCGCCCTTTTAACTCCTCGCTCTTGCCCTTAAGGAACAGGCGCATCATGTCTACCGATTTTTTCATAATACCGTAAGTCTCATTGAACTGCGCTACCCCCATATCGCTGAAGAGGAGATGTTCCGCGTTCTTTATCTCGATCCTCTCGACCAGATTAGCGGCCTCGTCCCCCATCCTTTCGAGAGACTCTATCACCTGCTGCCAGGCGACAAGCTCCTTTTCATCAGGCTTTCGAAGCGTCGTCTTCGACAGGTCAAGCACTCTCCGGGTCAGGGACTTCTCCATCTCGTTGAGCTCTCTTTCGCGCGCCATCGCGCCGGACAAAAATTCGGACTTGTGTTCCATGAAACCTTTCTCTATCAAACCGAGCATATCGTATACTTTGTCTGCCATCAATATGACCTGTGTTTTTATCTCATCTATACCCATACGGCGCCTTCTTCCGTCTGTGAAAATAGGGACAGCGCCCTATTTTCCTATTTTCCTGCAGAATTACTACGCTACGAGAAAATAGGGCGCTGTCCCTATTTTCCCTATTTTCCTATTTTTTAGCCCTGTCTTCACCGTACTTATCGACCACGCTCCCTTCCCAGAGCTTCACGCCGGCCTTATAAGCGCCCCTTGAAAGAGCGTGAGCGGCGGTCGGAGCCGCTATAAGCAGGAATATTCCGCAGAGGAGCGCCTTTATACCTACGGCCGTGAATCCGGATATGACAAATGTCCCGAGCATTATGCTGAACGTCCCCAGCGTCACGCATTTGGTGGCGGCCTGGAGACGGTTATATACGTCTGGCAGCCTGACGAGGCCCAGGCATCCAAAAAAATCAAATATCAGGCCCACCACTATTAATATCATGCCGATCAAATTATTCATCAAAATCTTTCCCTTCGAGAAATTTTGCGAGCGCCAGCGTCGATATGAAACTCTGAAGCGTCCAGGCGATACCGATGTCTATATACCATGTCCTTCCCGTCGGTATCCCTATTACGGCGCAAAACCCTACGATGAGGATACCGAGTATATCTATGGTCACGATCCTGTCGGCCGCTGTCGGGCCGCGGAGCACCCTGTAAAGACATAATACGGAGCACACCAGGAGCACAAAGAAACAGTGCTTAAAAAAGGATATGTACTGCAGCTTATGGTGAAATAGGATGGGAATGCTGACCACAAATACAGAAACCACCATAAGCGCTATCAACGCTACACCTATAAACCATCTTATCCTTTTCGCGCTCATCATTCGAAAATCCCCTTCAATATCCTTTCAAACTTCCCCGCTATGAGCTTTGTGGCGCCCTCGATATCCGTATCCCTGACATTTATCCAGTGGATGTACAATATCCCATTACTCCGGTCTATGTCTACGGTCATCGTCCCCGGCGTGAGCGTGATAGAGTTCGCCAGGAAAGTCAAAGCGATATCGCTCTTCAGGCCGGTCTTTATCTTCACTATCCCCGGCTTTATAGGCAGATCCGGGTGTATAACCCTGTATGCAACATCGAAATTCGCCCTGATGCATTCATACAGGAATACGGGTATAAAATACAATGCCCAGAGATACCGTTTGATATCGAAGAGGTATTTGAATCGCGTCGGGAAGAGGCCGGCTGTCAGGTAGACTACAAATACCGATACAAACACGCCTACCAGTAGATGCTGCCAGTCCGGCACCCAGTTTAATAATGCCCACAATATATACGCTAAAATAAACAGGACGATCTTCGATCTCATCTTATGGCTCCAAAAACTGTCTTCGCATAATCAGTGCCATTTACAAGCACATCCGTCGCAGGCCCGAGAAAAAACCGTGACAGCGCGGGTATTACAAGTATTCCCGAAATAATACATATCGCGGCCAACAGGATCATCGAGCCACGCATGAAGACCGGGACTTCTTTAATGTCTTTAAATTTTTTATTAAGCTTTCCAAAAAACGCGTATTTTTGGACCTTCGCAAAAGATGCCAGCGTGAGAATGCTCGCGATGACGGCAAAAGCGGCATAGATCGGGTGGCCGGCCTGAACCGCTGCCAGGATTATTATAAGTTTACTCCAGAACCCATTGAAGGGCGGGATGCCTGCTATTGACATGGACGCAATCAGCGATGTGCCCGCAGTAACAGGCATCCGCTCCTTGAGTCCGCCCATCTCCCTGAGATCCCTTGTCCCTGTAGAATATTCCACCGCTCCGGCATTCAAAAATAGAAGCGACTTAAACACGGAGTGGTTAAAGAGATGGAATAGCCCGCCGAGTATACCGAGAGGCGTACCAAGCCCTATCCCCAGGAAGATATATCCTATCTGGCTTATGGAATGGTAGGCCAAAAGCCGCTTCATATCCCATTGCCCTATAGCCAGAAAGACGCCTACGACCATGGAGATCGCTCCCAAAAACATCAATACAAAAAGTATGCCGGGAGAACTCCCGATTACGCTGTAAAATATCCTCACCAGGGCATATACACCGAGGGCTTTTATCAATACCCCCGATAGCATTGCGGATACGGGCGCCGGCGCTGCCGGATGCGCATCGGGCAACCATGCGTGAAAAGGCACAAGCGCTGCTTTCAGGCCAAACCCCATAATAAAAAGGACGCTTACGAATAAAACTATGTTACCGGGCCCTTTCTGTAATAGGACATTCGCGATATCAGCCATGTTCAATGTCGATGTATACCCATAGATGAACGCTATGCCCAACAGGATAAATAATGATCCAAGGCTGGACATTATGAGATATTTAAAAGATGCTTCGAGTTCCTCCGCCTCTGTGCCATAAGCGACGAGGGCATAACTCGCGACAGATGCCATCTCCAGAAAAACGAACAGATTAAACATATCCCCGGTTATTATCACGCCTTCCATGCCGGTAAGCATCAGCAGAAATAAGACGTAGAATTTCCACTTGGCGGTATATCCCTCCATGTAGTTTGCCGCATAGGCCATTATAAGAAACGCTATGAGATTTATCGTAACGAGCATGAACGAAGACAGGCTGTCCAGCACCAGGCTTATACCGATGGGCGGACTCCACATACCGACTTTATAGACCATAACACCGACTGAGTTTACTACAAAAACGGAATATACCGACAGGGCCAATAGAAGAAACGCGATGATATTGGAAAATATATCGGAAAATCCCCTTATTCTCTTCCCCAGAAGGGAGATTAAGAAAGCTCCTGCCAATGGCAGGATGACGAAGATCGGGATCAGGTTCTCTTTCATGATTATGTAACTGCTTACCCTTTCAGCTTATTAATGCGCGTTATATCAAAAGTGCCGTATCTTTCGTAAATCCTCATCGCTATTCCGACTACCAGGGCTGTTATCGCAAGGCCTATAACTATCGATGTGAGGACAAGCGCCTGAGGAAGCGGGTCGACCATATTCAATATCTCCTGATTGGCCGCATATATCGGGGCCCTGCCTTCCATCCGGTATCCGAGCAGAACGATGAAGAGGTTAACCGCATATTCGGCGATTATCAGGCCTATTATGATTTTTATGATGTTCCTCTTTCTCAGCATGCAATACAGCCCTACAGAGAAAAGGACCAGACACAATATGTATACTCCCATGGAGCCCGAAATTCCTTTCTATCTTTGCGACATCCCGCCCCGCTTACTCCCGGCTCGAAAGCCGGGGTGTTGAGCGGCGGGATAAGATCACCCTTTGTCCTTACCGTTTGTAAATTTCAACATAACCAGGACCGCAAATACGGCAAATAGCCCGGCGCCGACTTTTAAACTTATAGCTATATTGCAAAGGGGTATTATGCCGGCGCTGAAGAGGGTGAACGGCACCCCTTTATTGATGAAAAAATTCAGGAAGAAATACCCCCCGAGAAACCCTGCCAACGCTATCGCAAGAAACATAATAGCTCCGAAGCTTTCAAAAGACGAAGCAATTGAGGCGGAGACCTTCCTCATGGAAAATTCTTTGCCGAATGCAAGTATGACAAGTACGAACGCCAGCGTTATGATAACGCCGCCGGCAAACCCGCCGCCCGGGGATACATGGCCGTGGCTGATTATATATATCCCATACATGAGGATCACGCCTGCGGTAAGCCTGGCCGCCGTCTTTACTATAAGGGTCATCCCCTTTGGTTCTTTATTCATCCTGGCCCTCTTCGATCTCGCCTATCTTCTTGCGGCCTTTCTTTCTTATTACGGCCAATACGCCCATGACCGCCGTAAAGAGGATCGTGGCTTCCCCCAGCGTATCATATGCCCTGTAATCCAGTATCACCGCCGATACGAGATTTGCCGCCCCCGTCCTGATAAAACCCTGTTCCAGATATACCCTGGCGACCTTCATTATCGGATAGCCAAAGGCCGGCACATCAAGGAGGGCGATATAGCTTATTCCCAAAAACAAAATTATGAATGCCAAGGTAATGAACGTATTAAAAAACCATCTTCCGGTGGTCGCAAAGGGCAAGTCCGTCCTGATAGTAGCCCTTATCAATATTATAAGGCAGAGCACTTCTACGACAAGCTGCGTTATGGCGAGATCCGGCGCTTTCAGGACAAGAAATGTGAGGCACACCCCAAGGCCGGTAACTCCGACAGCTATAACAGAAGACAGGAGATCCTTCACCGTAACGGCTATTATCGCCCCCGCTATCATGAAGCTGAATAAAAAATACAGTTCAAACATTTAACGCCTCACTTCATCAATAAAAAGAATAGCACAATCATGCCCATAAGGCACCATACCAGATAGGTTGGAAGTATGCCGTTGTGCAGCCACTGCAGTAATTTTGAAAAAGAGAACGTCCCCTTGCTGGCCACTTCGTAGATATCAAACGATTTTGTTTCTTCTTTTTTATAAAGGGTTTTGAACCCTTTCATATCCTTGATCGTATCATAGAACTCTACCCCCGAAACTCTCCCGAGATCGTCCGCCTCTTCCCCGCCGACAAATGACTTGACCGTCCTGAACTGGCCCGGCTTGAACCTGAGATATATGAGAAGGCCCGCCAATATGCCCACTATAATAAGGATCGTCGCAATAACCGACTTCCATATCCCCAAATAAGCAATACCAGCGCCTATGGACGGCGCTATAAATAGAGGTATAGGTATCTTGAACGCGAAGACTCCGAATATCAAACAGAGACCGCCCAGAACAATTATGGGAAAAGACATCGAGAAACCGACCTCCCGCACGTCTTTAAGGCCTTTCGCTTGTCTGCCCAAAAATATCGTATGCAGAAGCTTCATGAAGCTGGCCAGGGTTAGCGCGCTCCCGAACATAGCGCAGGCAAGCCATAGCGCCCAGGCCGGATTATTCGCGCCGGCCGATTCTATTATACCCTGGTATATCATCCACTTCGATACAAAACCGTTGAACGGCGGAATGCCCGATATCGACAGGGACGCTACCATAAAACACGCGAACGTAACGGGCATATATTTTGCCAGTCCGCCCAATTTTGCCAGGTCGGCGGTGCCCGCCTTTTTCTCCACGTTACCGCCTGATAAAAATAAGCATGATTTGTAGATAGCATGATTGAGCATGTGGAATAAGCCGCCCGCTATCCCTATGGCCGTACCGGTCCCTATACCCAGCACCATATATCCGACCTGGGATACGGCATGATATCCGAGAAGCCTCTTCATGTTGTGCTGGACGAGCGCAATTACGACCGCAAATATTATCGTGACCGCTCCTACCGCGAGCAGTATCGTGTTGGAGACGGCGTTCATGACAAACATATGCAACGCAACTCTCGACAAAAGGTATATCCCGAGCAGCTTATCGAGCGAAGCCGGCAGGTACGCGGTTACCGGAGTCGGGCCGTCCTCGGCGACGTCCGGAACCCATGAGTGAAACGGCATCACGCCCGCCTTCGCAAAAGCGGCTATCGCCAGGCACAGGAAAGCGATGTAAGCCGTGGGGCCATCGAGAGAGAGATTTATCTTGTCCATCGAGAAGGTGCCTGTTATATTCCAGATAAGCGCTATACCAAACAGCATGACGGCGTCCGTGCCGCCTATTACTATCAGGGCCTTTTTAGCCGCTGCGGAGGCTTTGTCGGTGCCCTGAATATTCACCAATAGATACAAAGTGCCGCCTAAGAATCCCCAGAAAGTCAGTAATACCAAAAGATCGTTTGCGAAGGCCACGCCAAATGAGCTGCCCAGGGTCATGAGCACATAACCGAAGTATCTTCCGAAGGATTTCTCGATAAATCCGAATGAATAGATCGCGGTCAGTAACGCAAAGAGGGCGATGCCCATACCGATAAAAGCCGACAGGTTGTCGACAAGAAACACGTTAGAGCCGCAGCATTGCCAGTAAAGGGGCTTCTTTATGAACACGTAGACGGAGCCGGCAAGCGAGGCGGACGTCACCGCGAAGACAAGAAGCCTCGTGACGGCCTTCAGCCTGTCCGGCAGGAAAAGGCATAATATGCCTGCCGCGATCGGAACCGATACTAATAGCAAGAGCGGATTATTCAGCATTTTTTACCTTGCCCCAAGCTCCTCTTTTATCTTTCTCGTCTTCTCCTGCGACAGCCTTATAAGATCCTGAGCCTTGAGCAGTTCTTTATCCTTATGGTCGACAACCGTCATCCTCTCAGTGCAACAGTAGCATGGATCTATCGCGGCCATTATTATGGTCGCGTCCGATACAGTCTCGCCTATAACCGTCTCTCTGAAGGTCGGGAAGTTCATGTAGGTCGGGGCCCTGATCTTATGGCGCACCGGTGAATTTGTGCCGTCGCACTTTATATAGTGGAAACACTCGCCTCTCGGCGCTTCTATCACCCCGATGCCCTCGCCCTGAGATATATCTTTCGGCTTCGAGTCTATCGGGCCGTCCGGCATCTTATCAAGACACTGTCTTATTATGCTTGCCGATTCGTACATCTCAAGTATCCTTACCACCGCTTTGGCAAAAACGTCCCCTTCTTTCTGGGTGATGACGTTCCACTTAAGTCTGTCATAAACTCCGTAGGGATGGTCACGCCTCACGTCTATATTGACATCCGAGGCCCTTGCCGTAGGCCCGAGCGCCGAGTAATCTAAAGCCGCTTCTTTTGTCAGGACACCGACGCCTTTCAGGCGCGCGTGTAGGACCGGATCGTCCAGAACAGCGCCCTTCAACATATCCAGATGCTTCAGGAATTCATCCAGCCGCGTCAATATATAAGGTATGTGCTCCTTTTCGATGTCGCGCCGCACTCCGCCTACCTTATGCATAGCGTAATTCTGGCGGTTACCGGTAACGGTTTCCATTATGTCGCAGATGGGCTCCCTGTACTTCCATCCCCACATGAAGACCGTATTATATCCGAGGAAATGGCCTGCGAGGCCGACCCACAGCATATGAGAATGCAGCCTCTCGAGCTCCTGTGATATCGTCCTGATATACAGCGCCCTCTCAGGCACTTCTGTACCGGTGATATCCTCTATCGCCTGGGCGCATGCTATCGGGTGGCTCGAAGAACAGATTCCGCATATTCTCTCTACAAGGAACAGGGACTGGTCAAAGCTCTTCGACTCCGAGATCTTCTCTATGCCGCGGTGATTGTAGCCGATCCTTACGTCAACGTCGACGACCTTCTCGCCTTCAACGATCAGCTTCCAGAACTCCGGCTCTTCCTGCAGCGGATGGTACGGCCCTATCGGTATTGTCGATCTGTTATTACTCATGATTTCCTCGAATCTCTTTTCGGCACGACGAAGCTCTTCTTCATAGGATAGACGCCTTCCGGCCAATCGTCGGGCAGCAGCAACCTTCTCAAATCCTCGTTGCCATCAAACACCACGCCGAAAAGCTCATGTATCTCCCTCTCTATCCACCAGGCCGCCTTAGTGACATGAGTGATAGTGTCGATACGCGGATTATCCTTATCGCTCAGCATGGCCCTTAGCGATATGATTACGCCGGACTGGTCATACGAGAAGTGATACAGTATCTCTATCCTGTCAAAATCATTCACCGCGCTGGCTATGTTGAACCGCAGGCCGAGATCTTTGAATACATACCTCGCCATATCGACTATATCCTTCGGGTGTATGTCGAGATACGCCCTCCTGGATGACTTCTTCTCCGTCTTCAGCACCCTGCCGCCAAAACGGTCGTTTATGCTCTTTAAAATACCGTCTATCGTCATATTTTTTCGGCCTTTTTAGTTTTTATCTTACCGATGAGTTTGACAAGCGCCGCTATTGTCGCTTCGGGCTTTGGAGGACATCCCGGTATATACGCATCGACCGGTATTATCTCATCCAACGGCGCAAGCGTGTTATAGCTGTCCTTAAATAATCCTCGCGAACATCCGCAGGCGCCATACACTATCACAAAACCGGGCTTGGGCATCTGTTCATACAGATTTTTGATGATCGGCACCGTCTGGCGATTAGCGCTACCGGTGCAGAGCATGACATCCGCATGCTTTATGCTGCCGACAAGCGTTACCCCGAAGCGTTCAAGATCAAAACGCGGCGTAAGGGCATCGAGTATCTCTATATCGCAGTTATTACAGCTTCCGCTCGATACGTGAAATACATTTATCGATCTTGTGAGTACAGCCTCTTTTAATCCCATTCTATAGTCCTATAAGCGCCAAAATTACCGCAAGGCTTGCGGAAACGGTTACTATCCCCCAGAAAAACTTCATCGCCTGGTCTATCCTGACGCGGGGGTTAGTATTCTTAATCACTACAATCAACACCAATATAATCACATACTCTATCACGCCTTTGATAAGGCCCGCCTGCCAGATGGGGAAACCCTTGCAGTCGGGCAGGCCGTCGAGGCTTAATTTAATGCCTCCGCAATATAGCGTTATGAGAAGTACCGGGATGGCAAATAAAAGTACGGCCTTGGTCAATTTAAATATCGCGAGTGCCTTACCCGAATACTCTATATACGGGCCCGACATAAGCTCCGTTTCGGCCTCGGGCATATCGAACGGTATGAAGCCGAGCTTCGCCTGCATACATAAGAGCATCGTAAAGAACGATATGCAGCCTGACCAGCTCATGAAGATATCACCGTGAATACGCTGGTATGCTATTATATCTCCAAATCTTATCGCGTAACCGCTCTTAGCTATAACCGCGGCCAGGGCCAGTATAAACGGCAGTTCGTATGAGATCATCAGCTTCATTTCTCTGGAAGCCCCGAGAGAAGCGAGTGAGTTCGAAGACGCAAACCCGCCGATCATAAGCGCAATCGGCGGTATAAGCAAAAGATAGACGACCACTATGACATCACCGATGAAACCCGCACCGGAAACGCCGTTTGTGATAAGCACTATCGTGGATACGAGCGTCGCGGCGGCCAGCCCCAGGGCAGGCATCCCTAAGAATAGGGCCGCGGATGCGCCTTTCGGTATCAGCGTCTCTTTATACAGGGCGAGTTTCGCAAGATCGAGAAAATTCTGATACCAGGGTGGGCCAACTCTCCATTGAAGCCTGGCCGTGACCTTCCTGTCGACCCAGCCCACAAGAAGCCCCATACAGCCCGAGAAGAGCAGTCCGGGAAATACCAGAAACGCGAATATGTAAGTCAGCACTTCCATCTCTTATTACTCTTTCTTTGATAAGCTTTCAGCCTTCAGGTCTATTGGGGACGTGTCACTTTGGGACACTCCAC
>JAHJHP010000008.1 GCA_018823705.1 Candidatus Omnitrophota bacterium
AAGATCTTTTACAAATTTAAAAGTACGGGGATTAACTTTGGATTTAGTTTTTTCATATTCCTGAAGTATAGGCAGCCATCGCTTAAGAACAATTTCATAATGATATCGCATGATTAGGTCTCCTTTGGCTAAGTGTATTATACACCAAAAGAGTTACCGAATTACTGAGCAACTACAACGTGTCACTTTGGGACACTCCACTTTATATAAGTTATTCACAATTGTAGCCCGGGCTTAAGCCCGGGCTACTTAGAGTTAATTTAAAAAGTGGAGTGTCCCAAAGTGACACGTCCCCACGCTGCTTATACGCCCAAAAACCTGTTACATCGGCTCGGAAACCGTATCTTTCTCGTGCGCGCGCCCGAAACACTGCGACGTGAATGTCCTTGTGACCTTGTCATAAATAAGCGGGATGCTCTCTTCTGGCGTCATTACCTTCTTAATATACTCTTTTACGTCATCCGACCATAACAGATCGTTATTCTTTGTATCGGTTACAGTGTATAAAACTTCCATCTCCACATAATTTGAGGTGGCAGTCGCAGCGGCATCAATAAGCGTTGTAGCTATGCCAGGATTTGGATTAAACGGCCCTCTATCCAGATACTGATACTTCCTGATAACAGCGGCTACTTGAATATCGCTATCGGCGGGATTTATAACAGTATCAAAGTCTATAGCCTTTCTGTTGTTAAGGCTATCTTCCAGACTTTTCTTGAATCCGTCTATCGATACCTGATTATTTCCTGATTCATCCGTTACCGTGCTGACATAGACCTTAACGGGAGACTTGTCCTTGAAGAGATGTCCTATGGTGTCGTCTTGCGCAAAAACCTGTCCCGGACAGATAATACAAAACAGGCAAACTGCGAGTGCGGCAATTCTCAGCATTTCCGAGCCCCCCTCTAATTCTAATCTGGTTATATTTACAGAGTCAGCTTACTGAAACTATTTTTACTTTAAAAGTCAATGTCTTGCCCGCCAATGGATGGTTCAGGTCTATCACGATCGAATCTTTCTTTATTTCTGTAATCTTTGTGGGGAATGCCTGGCCGCTCTCATCCTGCATTTCGAGTATGAGGCCCACCTCGGGCTTTATATTCGCCGGTATTGACGACAGGGGTATCTCTCTTATTCCGGCAGGATCCGGGTTACCGTAAGCCTCCTCGGGTTTCACCTCAATAGTCTTTTCATCCCCCTTCTTCATGCCTTCCAGCTGTTTTGTAAGCCCGGGTATCAGCGTACCCTCACCTTGAGTGTACTCGAGCGGTCCTTTGGTTTGCGAACTATCCACAACTTTACTTTCGACTGTAAGCACATAGTCAAAAGCAACCTTGCTTCCATTACGTATCGCCGGGCCTTCCGCGTATATCTGTGAAATAAAGATACTAAGGCCCGCAATAAGCATCAACGCCGCACGCAAACACTTCATCGTTCCTCCTTGGTTAATCCGTTATCTGTAATTGCAAAAAGTCAGGGCTGATGGAAAATCTATCTTACGCAGATGAGAGATCACTGTCTGCAGATCGTCTTTTTTAGGAGACGATACTCTCACCTTTTCACCCTCTATCTGAGCTTGCACCTTAAGATCCAATCCCTTTATAATTTTTACGAGCTCCTTGGCCTTATCCTGAGGTATTCCGGACGCCAGATCGGCCACCTGCTGAAGACAGCCCCCAAAGACCTGCTCCGGATCCTTAAAGGTGAGGAATTTTATTGAAACAGCCCTCTTGGCAAGCTTGTTGGCCAACATATCCCTTACTGAATTTAACTTAAAATCATCGTCGCCTATCAGAGTTATCTTCTTTTCAGCCCGGTTATACTCTATAGCAGACTTGCTTCCCTTGAAATCAAACCTCTGAGCCATCTCTTTCTTAGCCTGATTGACGGCGTTATCGACCTCCTGAAGGTCCGCCTCGGAAACTATATCGAACGAGAAATTATCTTTTGCCATCTTATATCTTCCTTATCTTTTGTAAAATCACTGCCGATATTATATTACCCGCGCGGGCAAATGTCCATCATCTTTGCGGAAGAGAAAACCACTATGCCGAGCGGAGGCAGGGTAAGCGACAGAGAGTGGCTTCTGCCATGGCACGGCACGGCTTCGGCCCGGACTCCGCCGAAATTACCGTGGCCGCTTCCGCCATACTCGAGGGCATCGCTATTCAATGCCTCCTTCCAGAAACAGTCTGACGGCACGCCGACACGGTAGTTATACCGCGGCACCGGTGTAAAATTACAGACCACGAGAAATTTGACAGCGGTATCGGGGCCGCCTTTTCTGAGGAAAGAGATGATGCTCCCTTCATAATCCTTGAGATCTACCCATTCAAATCCGTCATTTGAAAAATCGACCTCATATAAAGCCGGTTCGCTCTTATAGAGATGGTTCAGGTCGCGCATCCAGCGCTGTATCTCCCTGTGTTCGGGATATTCCGCCAGATGCCAATCCAGGCTCTGATCATGGTCCCATTCCTCCAGAGGGCCAAACTCGCTTCCCATGAAAAGAAGTTTCTTCCCTGGATGCATCCACATATACCCCAGAAGCTGGCGAAGCCCCGCGCATTTCTGCCAGAAGTCCCCGGGCATCTTATTAAGGAGAGAGCCTTTGCCGTGCGTAACCTCATCATGGGAGAGCGGCAGCATGAAATTCTCCGTGAACGCATACAGGAGGCTGAGCGTCAGCATGCCATGGTGATATTTGCGGAATACCGGGTCTTTGGAAATATATTCAAGAGTATCGTGCATCCAGCCCATATTCCATTTCATTCCGAACCCCAGGCCTCCCACGTATGTGGGACGTGTCACCATGGGCCAGGCGGTAGATTCTTCCGCTATTATCTGCACGGAAGGAAATTCTTTATAAACGCTTTCGTTCAAATGTTTGAGGAAGCTGACCGCTTCAAGATTCTCCCGGCCCCCAAACTGATTGGGGATCCACTGGCCTTCTTTCCGGGAATAGTCAAGATAGAGCATGGAGGCAACCGCGTCTATGCGAAGTCCGTCGGCGTGATATTTGTCGCACCAGAAGATCGCGTTGGATATGAGAAAATTCCGAACTTCATTGCGGCCGTAATTGAATATGTAGCTGTTCCAGTCGGGCTGAATGGCCTTGCGCGGATCCGCGTGCTCGTAAAGATGGGTGCCGTCAAAATAGATCAGTCCGTGCTCGTCGGCTGGAAAATTCGAAGGCACCCAGTCCAGGATCACTCCTATACCCTGCTGATGAAGTTGATCTACAAGGTACATGAAATCCTGCGGTGAGCCATATCGTGAAGTGGGCGCAAAAAATCCCGTTATCTGGTAACCCCATGAGCCGTAAAACGGATGCTCCATAACAGGCATGAACTCCACATGAGTAAAGCCCATATCCCTGACATATCCTGCCAGATAGGCAGCGAACTCCCTGTATGTCAGGAAACGGTTACCCTCTTCAGGCACCCTTCTCCATGATCCCAGGTGGACTTCATACACCGATATTGGGGAAGAAAGTGCGTTATGGCTTGGACGTTCATCGAGCCAGGAACGGTCGCCCCACTCATATGCTATATCCCAGACGATAGAGGCGGTCTTCGGAGGAGTCTCCCAACGAAGCGCGAACGGGTCTCCTTTTTCGACCGTATAGCCGCCGAATTTCGACCGTATAAAATATTTATAGAGGGTGCCGCCGCCGATACCGGGAATAAATCCCTCCCATATTCCCGAGTCTTTCCATCTTATTCTCATCGCATGAGACCGGGTATCCCAGCCGTTGAATTCTCCTACGATCGATACAAATTCCGCGTTAGGGGCCCACACGGCAAAATAGACCCCTGCGACACCATCCACGATCATTATATGCGACCCGAGCTTTTCGTAGAGACGGAAGTGATTGCCTTCTCTGAAGAGATGGATATCAAATTCGGTAAATAATGTTACTTCGCGCGCGACTTTCCGGTTCAGAAACGAGATCCTCCGTTTGCCTTATCTTTTGCAGCCTTCCTCTTTTTTTCTAAATCGTAATTAATGCTCGCGTCCGCTTCCGCAGCGGCCTTTTCAGCCTGTTTGGTATAGAACCTTGAGTCCTGATCGGTTTTGGCGCTGGCGGCTTTTCTCGAATAACCATAGGCAGCGTCGGAGTATCCGGCGGCATCATATGCCCTCGCGTCAAGAGCGGCGTTCCTGGCGTCTTGTGACGCGGACATCGCCTCCCTTGAGCGTGATCTGCCGTCTGCCGCATCACGTGCTTCCGCGGCCCTGCTGGAAGAGCTATACGCACTATCGGCACTGCTAGCGGCATCTCTCAGGCTATCGCACAGGCCTGAAGTTCCGGAGCACAGGATCATACATCCTAAAACCAGCGCTACTAAGAAGCATCTCATACAGAAACCCCCTTCTGTTTTAAGCTACTTATTTGAATATATAACCTGTCTGCATCGACCAAAACAATAGGTCCAACTCACCCATTGGAATACCAACCCTTTTCGAAAATAGACGCATCTTATCCTCTATGTCGATATAGACTTTTCGCGCGCCTACGGAAGCCGGTATCTTATCTATAACGCCATAACGCTTAAGATTTTTCAGCACATGCCGGTCGAGAATAGCTATATCGGCGCCAAGGCCTATATTACGCAGAAAATGGCTCGCCTCTTTATATCCATAACCTTTTATATAGCCCACAAACCGGTCACGGGTATCGATTATATTGCCGGTATCCAGCTTCCCCCTTATGTTTAGACAAACGCCGTCTTTAAATAGTTTCCTGGCGCCCACGATATAGTCGGCTTTTTTATTATGGAACCGGGCGCGCCCTTTGAGCTTCGGCTTTATCCGGCAGGCACTGCCGTTAGCCAGGAGGCCCAGTGATCGCAGTTCTTTTATAGCTTCATCGCATTTAGCAGCGCTGGCGTTCGCAGTCAGTATGCAAAAACAGAGCTCCGAAAAGATCTCATCATCTTTGCCACCTTTTATTATACTCCGGAATTCCGATATGCGCCGCTTTATAACGGGCCTTATCTTACGGTAATAAACGATTAGCCCTTTCAAGGGCATATCTTCATGCTCGCCCCGTACCAGGCCGGGTTTTGGCACAGAAAGCGGCAGAGTGTTCTTCATCTCATTCGGCTTATATATTTAAAGGCTCCGAGCGTGGCTTTTGACCCTTCGCCTGCCGCTATGATGATCTGTTTTTCCGGGACGTCCGTAACGTCGCCCGCAGCGAAAACGCCCGGAACATTAGTCTCATTATTTGAATTTATCTTTATCTCTCCGAGCTTGTTCTTGTCTATTATGCCGGCGAATTTTGAATTAGGGATAAGCCCTATCTCGACGAATATTCCTTCCACCGGTATCATCTCTTCCTTGTCGAGTCTCTTCACTTTTATGCCCGCCACCATATTCTCCCCCGTTATCGCCAGAACGGCCGCGCCGTTAAGCACCTGGACTGCCGGGTTCGACTCGATCTTCTCGCGCATCACATGATCTCCGCCCAACTTGGGCATATTGTTGATAACGTAAACTTTTTTAGCTATCTTGACGAGCTGCAAAGCCGCGTCAAGCGCCGAATTACCGCCGCCTATGATCGCGACTGATTTGCCGGAGAATAGAGGGCCGTCACAGGTGGCGCAATATGTAAGGCCTTTATTCTTAAATTCTTTCTCTCCGGGAACGCCGAGTTCTTTTGAAACCTTACCGGACGCTATTATGACCGCCCTGGCCTCATATTCGCCCCTTTCGGTCCTGACACGGATAACAGCTTTGTCCCTGATAAGCTCGCGGGCCTCCTCTTGCTCCTTCACTGTTATACCGTATGCGCGCATATGCTCTTCGAACTTTGCGGCAAGTTCGGGCCCCGTAACGAACTGATACCCGGTATAATTTTCCACGTCACCGCTCCAGGCGGCCTGGCCTCCTATATCGCCCGTTATCACGATGAAGTTCATCTTCTTTCGCGCGGCGTATACCGCGGCGGTTATGCCCGCCGGCCCCGCGCCTATCACTATAAGATCGTAGGCCATTATATTCCCAGCATGCTCCCGATCTTCTCTTTGTCAAAACCTATCACGATGCTTCCGTCGATATCAACTACGGGGACGCCCATCTGACCCGATTTCTTTATCATCTCCTGCGCCTTTTCCGGATTTGAGCCGACATCGTGCTCGGCAAACTTGATATTATTATCTTTCAGGTATTGCTTCGCTCTTATGCAGAACGGACATGTCGGGGTAGAATATACCGTTACATTTTTCTCCATAATAGTCTCCTTATTTTATTATACCTTTCAATTCTATGAGGTCATCGATCATATATTCCGGTTTCAAGCGGCGCACGTCTTCCATCCTGCCAAGTCCGTATGTGACCCAGCATACCGCCACACCGGCATTCTTTCCGGTCATCACATCG
>JAHJHP010000087.1 GCA_018823705.1 Candidatus Omnitrophota bacterium
CCTGATTAAGCCTTCGTATCTCGCTTGGGCCCTTACCGCGGGAGAAAGTGGCGACGCTGGAGAGCTGCACGCTCACTCCTGAGGGGGATAGTATGTCCAGCCTTGAGAGCTTGCTAAAATTATCGCGATCCTGCTTTCTCAGGCTCACCCGTATATCGTACTCTTCTCCTTTCTGCTTAAGCTTGCTCGATATGTAACCCTTAATTCCTATAAGCGCCGTCTGGGCTATATCCGTGACGGAGAGCCCGTACATGGAAGCCTTATCTTTGTCTATAAAGACCTTCGTCTCCGGAGATGGCTCCGATAGGTTATCTTTGATGCCATAGATACCGGGGATCGAGCCGAGACGCCTCTCTATGCCGTACGCTATATCCTCGAGAACTTTTAACTCATTACCCTTAATTTCTAATGTGACGGGCGCCTGCACCGCCATGCCTGCGGCCAGCACATTTTCCTGCAGTATGTATTCCACGCTTGCGCCCTCAAGATCCATCGCGGCAAGTTTATTCTTTATGATCTGGACGATATCGGAGCTCTTCGATTTTCTCTTCTTCTTCAAATCAATAACTAACTCCGCCTGATTTGCGTCGAGGCGTTCCACTATGCTCTTCGTGGTCGATTCTTTTGTGGATCCCACCGTCGTACTTACGGAGTTTGTCTCCGGTATGGAGAGAATGAACTTCTCCGCGCTCTCAGCCACTCTATTGGTCACACCGAGTTTCGTGCCGGCAGGCATATTGAATCTGATGGTAAATTGTCCCTGATCTACCTTCGGCATAAGCTCTTTATCCATAAAGGCAAATAACGTCAGAGACGCCAGGAAGACCAGCATAGTAAAAAAGAGATGCCTGCCCTTGTGCTTTACGAAATTTTCAAGTACCCGCGCAAAGATACGGCGCATCCCGGATGTTGCCGCCGCCTTGTCGACCATCTCCAAATTCTCTTCGTTCTTAATGTTTAAGCCCTTGCCTATCTTGACGCTACGGGAAGCCAGGAGAGGAACTATCGTCATTGACGCGATAAGTGACGCTAACAACGAGAACGTGACCGTCAGCGCAAAATCCTTCGATATCTGGCCGATTATACCTATTACGAATATCAGCGGCAGAAAGACCACTACCGTAGTCAATATAGAGCCCGTAACCGATATGAAGACCTCATTTGCGCCCGCGATGGAAGCTGTCTTTCTGTCTTCGCCCGTCTGCATATGACGGAATATATTCTCAACTACAACGATAGCGCAGTCGACCAGGCTTCCTATGCCGAACGCGAGTCCGCCGAGCGACATCATATTTATCGAGATGCCCGCGAAGAACATAAGCGCGAATGTCGCCATCACCGATATCGGTATCGTCAGGGTGACTATCAGGGCGCTCCAGATATTCCGCAGGAAATAGAATAGGACTATAAATACCAGGATACCGCCCTGCCAGGCCGCATTCCACACTCCCCCGATAGCGCTCTTTATAAATTCGGACTGGTCGTAAACTATCGTTACCTTTATATCCCTGGGTATATCGGACTTTAATTCTATGAGCCTCTTTTTGACATTATTTACTATTCTCACGGTATTTCCCATAGCCTGTTTCTGGATAGCGATGGATATATTCTCTTTTCCGTTAAACCTGGAGTAACTTGTCCTCTCTTTCAAGCCGTCCACTATAGTGCCTACATCTTTTACATATATAAGCTTCTTGTTCCGCGAACTGAGGCCTTTCCTGTCCGGGTCTTCCTGCTGGGAAACCTCATCCTGGGAACCCCCGATCGGAACATCTCCTATATCGCTTACGCTGGTGAACTCTCCGAGCGTCCTTATAAGATATTCGTAGAAACTCTCCTTTATCGTGCCTGCCGGATAGTTTAGATTAGCGCTCGCAATAGCCTTTGACACGTCGAGGATCGGGATACGCCTGGACTGCAGCTTATCCTGATTCAAGTTTACCTGTATCTCGCGCTCCTGTCCTCCGGATATACTGGCGGAAGCAACCCCGTCGACCTTCTCCAGCTCGTCTTTTACCATCTTTCTTACGAGCTCACGCAGGCTCAGGGAAGATCTATCCTTAGTTGAGATTATACTCAGGATGATTATCGGTTTATCGAACGGATTGAACGGCAGGACTATCGGCTCCTCCGCATCTCTGGGCAGCCTCTCCTTTACCAGATCTATCTTCTCTCTCATGCCAAGGGCGGCAAAATTAATATTCTGGCTCCACCCGAACTCCGCTATGACAAGCGACAATCCTTCCTTCGATATGGAGTGTATGCGCTTCACGCCGGCAACCGTGCCGACGGCCTCTTCGATCGGCTTTGTTATGAGGGTCTCTATCTCTTCGGGGGCCGCATTTTCATACGGAGTGACTACCGTAAGCTGTGGGTACACTATCTGCGGAAAGAGCTCCTGCGGCAGCAGTCCAAGGGACACTACGCCGAATATTATTATGGCCGCCACGACCATCATGACGGTAACCGGTTTCTCTACCGAAAATTGAGGTAAATTCATCTTAGCTTTCAGGGTGCAGGGGGCAGGGTTCAGGGTTCAGAAAAAATTCTGTACCCTGTGCCCTGTACCCTGACCCCTGTTAAATTACGCCTTCCTGGACTTCGGATATCTCTACGCGAGCTTTATCTTTGAAATCTTCCTGGACCTCTATCGCTACAAGCTCGCCTTCTTCCAAACCGGCATCGACTTCCATGAGGTCGGCGGTCGTGTGGCCCATTTTGATCTTTCTGATCTCGATCACACCGAACTGCGTTTCTTTTCCTTTATCTATCGGCTGTTTTTTGAATTCCGCTTTTTTCTTACCGCCAAATCCGAAGAACCCGGACTTCGTCTCCTTCGGCTTCTCTTCGATAACCTCTTGCCTGGGCTCCTCTTTGGTAATGACGTAGACAAATATTTCCGCTTCTTTCTTCCTCATCGCCGATGTCGGCACCACTATGGCATCCTTCTTATTATACGTGTAGATAAGAGCCCTCACAAAGAGCCCGGGCTTTAATATATTATCTTTATTGTCGAGCTCGACTTTTACGGTCATCGTACGCGAGCGTCCTTCTATCGTCGGAGATATCCTGTCGACGGTGCCGCTGAATGACTTGTTTGGATAGGCGTCGGCAAAGATATCCACTTTTTGCCCCAATAGCACATTCGGCATATCCTTCTCTATTATATTGAACTCCGCATACACCTTATTCATGACTATGAATGTCCCCACTTTGTCGCTAGTGCTGGGGTTTACATAACTGCCGACATCCAGAGTTTTCGCCCCCATGAAGCCGTTAAACATCGCATATATGTTTGTCTTGTCGAGATCCGATTTGGCCGATTCGTATTCGAGCTTTGCCTGGTCCAGCTTTAACGGCGCTATCGCCCCTATTTCAAAGAGCCTCTTATTCTTGGTCAATTCGACCTCGGCATATTTTAACTTTAATAGCGCGTCCTTCTGTACAAGGCTTGCGATGATATCGCCTTCCTGGACCTTCTCGCCCTCTTCAAAGTTTATGCTCTCTATGATGCCCTGGGCCTGAAAACGAATATCTATCTCTTTAAAGCCTTTGATATTTCCTATCACTGGAAGCGTGTCTTTAAAATCCATCCGCTTTACCATGAATGCCTTGACGGACGGGATATCTTCCTCGAAAGTCATCGCGGGCACTCTATCGCTCAGGCCGGATTTTTTCTTAAATATTGCTTTCTGGATATTTCCGGTCGTCCTTACAAGTATTATCACCGCCACTACCGCTATGATCGCTATAAACAGGAATTTCTTTTTGGTTTTGATATCCATTTTCGTTGCACCCCTTCTTTTGTGTAACGGTAAGATCTATTCGTCCTTGAAATAATCCTCTATACCGATCGCCTTATTTATGCCCGCTATCGACGTATGACAATCTGCCAAAGCCTGCACATACGCGAATCTTTCCTGAGTAAGCTTTATCATGCTTTCAATGATGCTCGAATCCGGTATCTCGTCCATACCGCGCTTCATCTTCATGAACTCAAAGTCATTCTCCTGATATCTTACCTTATTGGAAGCCGTATCGAGCTGTATGAGCGCTTTCTGATAACCGAAACACTGCTCCTTGACCTCCAGAGTGACGTCCTGTTTAAGCTTGTTCAGCTCCTGTCTTGCCCTGGCGAATTCTATTTCGGAGAGCTGTTTATCGGAGTACATCGCGAGATTATCAAGGAGCTTTAATTTGAAAGAATTGGTTGCCGCCTCTGTACCCTGAAACGCGCTTATAACAGGTGTCCACTGTTCTCTTGTATGTGAATACTCCATGGTAGATCCCCATATCGGCAAAGACGTCTTCACTCCCGCATACCACTGTTGGTCGAGTTTCATTACCGGATTATTAAAGAAGTTCGGGACGGCGGCAGGGTCGGTTTGGCCCCACGCATTGTCCCTCGGCGTATAATTTTCTTTCGCCAGGCCCCAGCTTCCCATGAGATCTATTTTTGGAGAACTTTTAGCGCCCGCTATCCTCTTCCCGTAAGTGTAATACTCCAGCATAAGCATGTTGATCCTCATCTCGGGCCTGTTCATGAAAGCGGCTCTCAG
>JAHJHP010000088.1 GCA_018823705.1 Candidatus Omnitrophota bacterium
AGCGTTATTCGAGAAGGATATATTTCTTGTGATTTATCGAGAAGTTTCAGAGCGAACTGCTAGAAGAGATATTGAAGAATTGGCAGATAAAAAACTGATAGAAGTTAATAAAGATAATAAATATCAGTTAAGTGAACATATGTTAAATCAATTTAGTGAGTAGAAAAACGCCGTCCGTTAAGTATAAGGTGATATCAAAGTGCTAGCCCATAAAATTATAGGGTAGTACAAAATAGGGTGACTTCGAAAATACTCCTAATGGTAATAGATTTAGAACAAGTCAGAAGGTATCGCAGGAGCTAATTTATGTTTGTTAGAGGCATTAAAATTGCTAAAAATTCAATGTTTCCCATATTCCGATTTGAGCAGATTAATGCAATACAGTCGAATGTTTTTACTGTTGGGTCAGGTTTTTTTATCAATAAAAGAGGTTACTTTGTATCTGTCGCACATGTTTTTGACAATCCGAACAATCAGACGTCTTTTCATTACTGGGGTCAAATTCCCGACAGGGTCCACAATCCTGCGATAAAAATTGTCGAAATAAGCAGAGATGATGAGAACGATATTTTTGTGGGGAAAATCGAAATTCAAAGCCCACATCATTTTTACATTGCAAAACAATTGCCAGATATCGGAAGATCCATTTGTGTTAGCGGTTATCCTTTAGCAACTATTCAAAATAATCCTCAGGGAGGATTAGATCTTAGTGGGGTGCGGAGATATTTTCAACCATCTTTTGTTTTAGATTACATAATTTGTAATAGTTCAAATCCGCACGGAAAAATTAGAAAACACAATGGTTTTCTGGTAAGAGATTTAGGATTATATGGTATGAGCGGTGGACCGGTATTCAATACTAGTGGTGTAGTTTTTGGAATGCAAGGTTCTATTACTCAGCCAAGAACAAGTTCTGGGGGTCCAGGATGTTCTATTACCGTACAAAATGCAGTTGCAATCCGTAGTAGTCTTATAATAAATTTGTTGGAAAAAACTCGAATAAAATATAACATTTTAGCTAAATTTTAATTTAATAGCTTAATGAAATCCTTTGCGGCATAAATATAAAGTGCCAGCCCATAAAATTATAGAGTGGCACCAAAAGGATTCAAAAAAGCGAGGTGATTATGGACATCAACGATAAAATTCTTAGGTTATATACAAGACTAAATTCTCTGAAACAAAATTTACCTGATAAGACCACGATAGTTAATGAGAAATATGTTAACGAATACCATTCAATTACTGCTGATTTAGAAAAGATCATAAATTCCGACCTATCAGAGTTTAAGGTTGGAGATGGTGAGATCAGACCTTTTCTTTCAAGTTACAATTATATAGGTGGGGTGAAGAATTATACTAAAGATAGATTCTGTGACCGTAGTTTCTTGTTGGCTAAACTCGATGCACTTTTGAGTTATTTCCAGTTTAAATATTTATCTCAAGAAAAGCGCACAATTGGCTTCAAGAAAGAAGATTAGGTAACGTGTTATAAGAGGGGATAGCAGGGACGTTTTTGAAACCCATCTCAAACATGTTGTCCCAAAATCAGCCTCAGAAGTGTCTCATGGACAGGTTTGAGTATAAGATTTAAGCAGATCTGAGAATGATTTTGGAAGCGTCCCTGGAAACTCTCTAAAAAGATGGCTATCATTAATCATAGCAGTATTTGCATTAATAGGCCCTGTCCTTTCTTTGCCCTTTATGATTAAAAACCATGCGTGGAATGGTATAGTATTTTTCACTGCTCAGGATGGCGGAATAATTATCATGGCATATAACATCTTTAGGGGTCATATCAAATTCCAGAAATAGAAAGGATTTTTTATGTTTGGTTGGTTTAATAATTCCAGTAAACAGCCGACTTCACCTATTGAGGCTACATTGAAGCGCAGTTTGATTTATTATGATGCATGCAAGATGTTTCTTGATAACCGTGAACCAGTGCCATCCGAAAAATTTCAGCTTGCTGCCAATCTTTATTTCTTAGGAGCTGTTGATTGCGCGAGCCAAGTTAGTAAATTATCCGATATTCAGTTTGGTGAGCTTGCGCAATGTTTCTTTTCTAAAATTGGCATTACTGGCTATGAGCTTAGCACGTCATATGTGAGTATATTACTCATGTTTTTTCTTAAAATGAATACAAATACCGCAGCAATGCATTGCATTGTTGAGGGCGGTCATAGTTTTAATGAATGGATGAAGGGAAACAAGGCCATTCCAATGACAGTAAGAAGCTCTATTAAGAGATTTGAGGAGAATCCCGAATTTCCAGAAACAATCGGTCATTTATATGTAAAAGTGGAAAAAGAAAAAAACAATGGCGATGGCCAGTTGTTTAATCGGGGATTTTAGATATCTATTTATATCGCGCGCGTCATTCTCGGTCCCCGGGCCGGAACCCCGCTACAGATCGTTTAACGAATATTTAAACAGATTAGATATTTCAGGTTAGAATATCATCATGGAGTATAATTGGGATCAGCGCGGTGCGGATAAGGATCTTCTGGCTAAGAAGTGGCTCGGAGAGGATCTATATAAGACGAATAAGCTTAAGCCACAGAAAGAACGAGGAGAATGTATGGATCGTCCGATAGTAAAGCCCGGAGACGTGATTACAATAGGCAAGGAATATAAAAAAGCAGTAGTCTGTAAATTACAGGAAAATAACGAAATTGAGATCGTGTATATGGGGAATAAGGACGACGCTATTAACGAAAATGCTTGCTGGAATGGTAGCGCATGGGAGTTCAGCCATCCCGGGCCATGTGGTGGCTATGCTGATAACAATCCACGATTAAAAGAGTTCGTTGGGCTCTTAAGGAATAAGACATATAATGGATATTCTCATTTATAAGAAGTTCGATTTAGGTAAAAAGAAGATTTTGGGTCAGCTCGAGCGGGATATTGCGGCGAAGCCGCCGAGCTTGGTATGCGAGGCTTGTTGCATTCGTCAGCTTTTATAAATACCGCTTTTGAGCTAATTGCAAAATCTGCGGAAGATAAGTTACAGTTTAACAATCATAAATAAGTAGCATTTAAAATACGCTTATCCGGCCTAATCAGGGGGCAGAAAGGAATGTTGTGCATAAAGAGATCATTGTAAAGATGAATAAAACGTTTGAAGAATCCGTATTTATTCAAGATGGCGTTGAATACTGGATGGCGCGGGATTTACAGGCGTTGCTCGACTACGCTGAGTGGAGGAATTTTCTCCAGGTAATAGATAAGGCGAAGATTGCCTGTGTTAAGTCAGGCCAAAATATTACTGACCATTTTGTTGACGTCAACAAAATGGTCAGACTGGGGTCAGAAAGCGAGCGCAAGATCGATGATATAATGGTAACTCGCTATGCGTGTTACTTAATAGCACAAAACGGCGATCCGCGCAAAGAACAAATAGCTTTTGCTCAAAGCTATTTTGCCATACAAACGCACAAGCAGGAACTACTTGAAAAGAGGATTGCGCTTGTCGAACGAATACGGGCCCGCGAAAAACTTGCCGATACTGAATCGGAACTTTCGGGCATCGCCTATGAGAGAGGAGTTGACGGACAGG
Organism: Candidatus Omnitrophota bacterium; assembly: GCA_018823705.1. GTDB lineage: Bacteria > Omnitrophota > Gorgyraeia > 2-01-FULL-45-10 > 2-01-FULL-45-10 > CAIMPC01. The sequence continues at coordinate 3,560 of JAHJHP010000088.1, forward strand.
GCTTTGCGCGGTTACGCAGTAAAGGAGATCAGGCTCTTTTTGGCGGCCACACTACGTTAGAAATGAAAAAGAAGCTCAGGCTTCCGGAAAAAAGACCGCTCGCGGATTTCTTACCGACCATAACTATTAAGGCTAAAGATCTCGCCGCCGAGATTACAGGTTTTAATACAAAGAAAAACGACTTACGGGGAGAAGAATTAATAACGTCAGAGCATGTAAAAAATAATAAAGATGTGCGGCAACTTCTCGGTAAGAGTGGTATACGTCCGGAAGAATTACCTCCCGAAGAAGACATTAGAAAGATGCAGAGGAAACTTAATTCTGAAAATAAGAAGCTACTAAAAGGTCCGGCAAAACAAAATAAAAAATGACTTGACAATTGTCTAGACATGAGGTATACTCAAAACAGATGACGGAAAAGCAGATCATCGTGAAGATCGAAGATTACATGAAGAAGCATAACCTCCGTCAATGGGAATTCGCGAATAGATTAGGGATTCCCGATGGCACGCTCAACAGGTGGCTCAGGGGAAGATCGAATATTTCGAAGGCTTACCTGGTGATCTTAAAGAAGGAAGGGGTTATATAGTATTTTTTTGTTCTAAATCTTGACAATTGTCAAGACAACTGGTCAGAAAGGAAAGGCGTTATGACAAAACAAGAGGTACTATGCGTGGAGGAAATATCCGATATCCTAAGGATCTCCTCGAATACGATCCAAAGAAAGAGCTGGAGGGAAAAGACGGGATGTCCGATCCGGAAAAAGGGGAAGAGACTGTTTAGTTTGGCGACAGAGTTTCATAGCTGGATGAAGTCGTAGGAGTTGAGTAAGATGGGTAAGAGGTATTCCGGCGTAAGGGAGATCGAAAGAGGCGAGGTTTACGAGGTCAATTACCAGATAAATGGTGTGCGTAAGCAATATCGGGTAAACGCGACTTCGGAGCAGGAAGCCTACTTAAAGAAAGTCTCTGATATGGCGGAACACCAGAAGAGCCTTTCTCTGCCGGAAGAGGAGCAAAGACGGCTTACTGCTGATTTTCGAGAGGCATGGGAGAAGGTCCGGCAGGATATTGAGAGCGATAATGTCGGTAAGAAAGGAGCAGGGAGGTATCACAAGGTCTTCGAGAGGATGTTCATAGATTTCCGAAATAGGCATTTCTCACAGATCCAAAACCCGAACCAATTAACCCCGCTATTCTTCAAAGACTATAAGAACTACTACGTAAATGGGGAAGCAGGCAACCCGAAGGCTCCGCCACACACTAACGGATGGCGCTCAGAATTAATCATAGTGAAGGCAATCGTAAGACGTTTATATCAGCTAGGATATTGCGCGAAGAAGATCGTAGACGAGCTCGGAGAGTTCAAAAAGCCGCCCAAGATAAAGAAGGAATATCCCAATATCTCCAAGAGCGATATAGAGAAATACCTGGCCTTTGTCAAAAGAGACAGGCCTGACTATTACCGGCCCATCTATTTTATATACAGGACCGGCCGACGCAGGGAGGAAGTGACGCTCATAAAGAGGACAGACGTCATACTTAACGGTATCGAGCCCCTGGCAATAAATATCAGGGCCGAAACGACGAAAACAAAAGTAAGAGCCCCTCTGCGTTATCTTGACGAGGATCTAAAGAGATTAATAATGGGAGCTATGAGCAATAACAGGATTGAATGGCTGTTCGCCAACAGATGCGGAAGAAAATGCGACGCGGATCAGCTTTATAAATATATCAAAAGGACAAGCATGGAAATAATGGGCGTAGAAATAACGCCACATTATTTCCGGAGGCGCTTTCTAACCGAATGCGGTAAAGCTAATGCCCATATCGCGGATGTCCAGGCGATATCAGGCATTAAAGATATCAAGGTGATAATGGAGCATTACGCCTATAGTACGGTGGAAGGACAGCAGAAAGTCCTTGAAGTTACGAGGATATAGCAATATGACGCAGAATAGTAACAAGTGTGGTGCAGAGTGTGGTGAAAGGGCTGTTTTGAGCACAAAAGACGGCGACTCTCTCCCTCTCCGCCACCTTTTTCTCCTAAAAAAGGTGGTTGATGTCGGAGCCTCTGGCTCCGACGCCGCCATCCATTACCAGGGCATTCCCGGATCCAATCGGGGATGCTTCTTTTTTGCTAAAAACCTCTAATATTAAAGTTAGCTTATTTCTTATCTACGATAGATAGTATAAATCGTAGATAAGGACGTTGTAATCTACGGTATGCCGAATTACTAACTAATTACTAATATCTACTAAATTAGTAATTGCGTAACTCTAGTCTAAAAACAATCAAAATAGGCTTAAAAATAGTCTATTTTGGCAAAAACATGTTATCTTAATAAAAATGAGCACTAACTATATAAATTGGGTAAAGTTACATATTTTAGCATTTTATACCTATGCTAAGAATAAGAATTGACAAATATTCGTTGAAATGGTATTATTTCTGTGGTTAGAAGTTATAAAATAGTACACTTAGGAGGATTAAATGATCTATTCATTTACATTTAAAAATTTTTGTTCTTTCGCAAACAGCGCCGCTATATCATTTGAAGATATTCGCAAAGGAGTGGAAACCAAAAATAACATGTTTATCGATACTACTTCCGGTGCACGTATTAGCAAGGTGATGATAGTTATTGGTCCTAATGCTTCAGGCAAAACAAACGCGCTCAAGGCACTGGCATTTCTCAGTTGGTTTGTGCGAAATTCGTTTGTTGGTCTGGAAGGAGAAAAAGAGGGAATTCCTGTCGATAATTTTGCTTTTTCGGATGATAAATATGGTATTTCGGAGTTCGAGTTAGTTTTTGAGCATAAGAACATTATCTACAAATACATTTTACACTTATGCCGGACACATGTTAGTAAGGAGGAGCTGTATCGCAAAGAAGAAACGCAACACTTTAATTATCTTTTCAAAAGAAATTGGGATCCCAAAACTGAAAAATCAGACATTGTACAGCGTATTAATTTGAAAACGGAGGTAGTGAGGGAGATTTTGCGAAAAAACGTATCACTAATTGCTGCTTCTGTCGCTATAAAAAATGATTTTCTTACAGATATAGCAGGATTTTGGCAGAAGATTATAAGTAACGTCAACCGCAGGGGAAAGTCCTGGGATACGTCTTCGTTTGGAGAACGTAGATTGTTTGAAGCCACAGAAACTTATAATAAAAATAACGATCTTTTTGTTAAAGTGGTTCGGTTCTTGAAAGATATTGATCTTGGACTTGAAGGAATACTGATTGAAGAGGGAGAAGCGCGTAATTCTAAAACCGGGGAAGCTAAAAAAGTTTATTTACCTTATGGGGTGCACAAAGTTAATGAAAAGCAATATAGGCTACCCCTTACACTTGAATCCAGTGGTACAAAAAATATGTTTGTGCTTCTTCATTTTCTTATGCCAGCTATTAAACAGGGTGGAGTGGCGGTCATTGATGAGCTTGAAATAGATCTGCATCCGCATACGTTACCGCAAATAATCGAGTTATTTGCAAATCCGGCGACTAATCCGAACAATAGTCAACTTCTCTTTACATCACACTCACTCGAAGTTCTTAACCATTTAGAGAAAGAGCAGATCATATTGGCTGAAAAAAAAGAAGAGTGTAAAAGTGAGCTATATAGGCTCGATGAATTGAAAGGTGTGCGACGAGATGATAACATTTACGCAAAATATATGGCTGGTGCATATGGCGCAGTTCCAAACATATAAAGGATTCAGGAAATGGCGCTACGAAGAAAAAAATTGATCAAAGGTATTAAAACAACTATTCTTATAGTTGGCGAAGGTCCCACCGAAAAAGCATTCTTACAGCATTTGAGGGAGTTATACATTAATCGCAATGACGAATTTGTAATCAAAGTTGAATGTGGTACAGGCGGTGCGCCTTGCAGTGTGGTTCAGAGGGCAATACGCTTACGTGGAGGTAGGGCTTATGATAAATGTTACGTGTTATTTGATGCCGACAGACCATTGGAAACAGACTACAAGCTATCAGATCGTATGAACAAAAGACCTCGCATTGAAATACTAAAGGCGACTCCTTGTATCGAAGGATTATTTTTGGCTGTACTTAAGCATCCCGGCTTTTCACAAGCCAATGCATCATCTAGTAGATGCAGGAGAGAATTTTATGATAAATATATCTCTGCTGATAAAAAGACGGATAAAAGGGCATATGGGGATAAATTTTCCAGAGCATTGCTTGATGGTCGCCGGACGAACGTTTCAGAGCTTGATCTAATTTTGAAGGCTATGCAGGTGTAAAGGAGGGATCAGGGACGTTTTCAAAGTTCATCCTAGAACTGTTTTATTTTTCATCTCAGAACTGTCCCCATTCCGGTATTTGATTTTATCTGATGTCGTGCACCGAGTCAGGCAGAATATTTTAATAAATGCTTGCGGGGGACACCTCTGGGATGAGTTTTGGGACACTTCTAAGATGAGTTTTGAAAACGTCCCTTGCTTTTCGCCATTTGTTGTGGGTAGGGGTAGGGGGGTGAGTGGGATAAAGTATTTGTCTGGTGGTTATTTTATTCTTTGGCTATGTTTCTCCAACCATTCGGCTATAGACCTTTCGTCTCTTTCCTTTCCAGCTATTTCTATAACAAACTTATACTTCTCATCCTCAGGCGCCTTTATGTCATATCTATTAATATTCAAAAAGAGTCGCATGGACATATATCCGGTCCGCTTATTTCCATCCACAAAAGGATGATTGCGAATAAGAGAATGTCCTAGGCAGGCTACCTTTGAGAAAATATCCGGATAAAGATCCTTTCCTCCAAAAGTAACCTGGGGCCTGGCTACAGCAGAATCAACCAATCCAATATCTCTTATTCCTTTCGATCCACCTGCCTGTTCTATCACTTCACTATGAATAGCCAGGACTTGATATATATTAAGATACTTCATGCGCTGGCCAGCCTTTTAAGAAGCCCCGCGTCTTCTTTAACTCTTTTCTTTACCAAGCTAAGAAAATCTAAAGAGACAGATTTTTTACTTAATGTCTCAATAAGGATCTCTATTGCCTGTCTAACTAAAACAGCCTGAGGAATATGAGTTTTTTCAGAGATCTTCCTCAGGGCTTCTACCTGATCTGGCGCAAGCTTGGTGGAATATTGAACAGTTACCATGGGTATCACCTCCACTCTAAAGTATACATGACAAGTCTTGTCTTGACAAGTCTTATTTTGATACTCATATCAAATATTTTAATAAATGCTTGCGGGGGACACCTCTGGGATGAGTTTCGGGACACTTCTAAGATGAGTTTTGAAAACGTCCCTTGCTTTACCAATTCAGCCAACAGCCCAAGTCGAGGCCCAAGAGGCCCAAGTCATCGCACAAGTCAGCGCACAAGTCACCGCACAAGTAGTCGCACAAGTCATTGCGTTTTGTCGTGAAGCGCGATCAGCGAAAGAAATAATGGCTGAGTTGGGATTGAGGCATTGGAAGACATTTCAGGCCAATTATTTAATGCCCTTATTAGGCGCCGGTATTCTAGAACGCACCATTCCAAATAAGCCAAAGAGCCGGTTGCAAAAATATCGTCTGGCTAAGAAAGGTGCCAAGTATTTGAGCAAGCACGGAAAACAAAAATGATATATTTGGGACATTTATCGTCCCTTGCTTTTCCAATTCCTTATCTACGGTTTATGCCATCTATCGTAGATAAGAGATTTGTAATCTACGATTATATGAAATTGTATACGCAAAATTATGCATCAAATTCATAACCTAGCACATATAATATATCAAATGCTTAAAAAACTTGCAAAAATAGCAGCTTATGATATACTATAACTGTCAAATTATTTATCTGATAAATAATTATACATATAAGGTGTATCAATGAAAACCACGTCAGGAATTGATAAAAAGAACAGAAAACTTTTAGACTCGCTCAATCGTTTTGGAAAGAATCTTTTCTCTGTTAAAGATGCAGCCGAGATTATGGAGTTGCCCATAAAGAATGCGCGCTTGTATCTGTCTTATTTTGAACGCCGCGGCTGGCTTTCTAGGATCAAGCCAGGACTTTATATATCCGTGCCTCTAGGTATTGTAAACCCGCAGGAATATAAAGAAAACCCATGGATTGTGGCAAATAAGGTTTTCTCGCCATGTTATATCGGCGGATGGAGTGCGGCCGAACACTGGGACTTGACAGATCAGATTTTTAGCAGCATATTTGTCTTTACAGGCCGGCTGTTTAGGAAAAAGGATGTGAAGATCCAGAGCACAGATTTCGTTTTGAAATTAGTCCGTATGAAAAATATCCGGCATACAAAAAGTGTGTGGATTGAAAATGTGAAAGTACAGGTTTCCGACCCGACGCAGACAATAGTCGATATGCTGGATGACCCGGCGGTCGGCGGTGGTATACGTCATGTGGCAGAGATCGTAAAGAATTATTTTAATTCAGAACATAGGGATGACTCGGGATTATTGAAATATATTAGCGAAAATAATAATCGGACAATACACAAACGACTGGGGCATATTATCGAGACGCTTAATATTCAGGCGCCGAACTTGATAGAAGTATGCCGGAAAAATATCAGTGCCGGCTATTCTATCCTAGATCCGACGATCAAAAACAAAGGCACGTTTAATAGAAAATGGAATTTGAGGGTTAATGCCGAGATAAAGAAATGATCAGTAATCAGGAACTGAAAAATTTGGTTACAGAGTGGGGCCTTCGGGATGATGTTATCGAGAAAGACTATGTTATAGGATGGGTTCTGTGGGGCATTGGTTCTGATCCAGATCTAAGAGTTCACTGGGCTTTTAAGGGAGGAACTTCGCTTAAGAAGTGTTATGTTGAAACCTATCGATTTTCAGAAGATTTAGATTTTACTATTATCCCAGGCGGCCCTGATAAACCGGAAACAATAGAGCCGATTATTAAAAGAATTCTCGAGCGCGTTCATGATGAATCGGGAATTGATTTCTCAATAAAACCCCCTGTCTTTAAACACGCGGATAAATATCTTTATACGGAAGGAAACATCTATTATCGCGGCCCACGCAATGCTCCTTCTCCTGCTCGAATAAAACTAGATATCAGCGGTTCGGAGAAAATAGCGCGCCCTACGGTATTACGTGACATATTACATCCTTATAGCGACGAAAATTCCTTAATTAAGCCAGCTCAAGTAAGATGTTATGTGTTTGAAGAAATCTTTGCTGAGAAATTACGAGCCATGGGTGAACGTGGGCGGCCGCGTGACTTATATGACATCATTCATCTTTTTAGGCGGTCCGATCTTCAGGTAGAACCACAATCGATCAAAGCCATCTTAAAAGAAAAGTGTGAGTCAAAAGGCGTTCCTGTCCCTACACTGGAGTCGATTCAGAACGCCTCTACAAAAAGCGAGCTTATCAGTGAATGGGGAAACATGCTTGGGCATCAATTACAAACATTGCCGCCATTTGAGGATTTTTGGGATGAACTTCCGAATATATTTAACTGGCTTAATGGAACATATCAACCGCTGGTACTCGAAGAAGTTCCGATCAAGGCAGAGCAGAAAACGGCATGGACTCCGCCTCCGACAATACGGCAGTGGGGATTGGGTGTTCCTCTGGAGTCAGTCCGTTTCGCGGCTGTAAATCATTTATGTGTTGAGTTGGGATACAGAAAAGAAAGCGGTGAATTTTCAAGTCCTGTGATTGAACCTTATTCATTACGTGAGACGCAAGATGGGAATCTGATTATCTATGGAGTGAAGGCAGAAACAGGAGAAGTCCGGGCGTATCGAGTTGATCGTATTCAAAATATTAAGGTGACAACAAGAGTTTTTAGGCCGAGATATAGGATTGAGTTTTCATCCGCTGGTAGTATTCATGCGGCGCCTACGGAAAAAAGAAGCGGATCAAGTTCATTTGCGGGCTATGGACGTACCGGATCGACTAGTAGAACGAGGACTGCAAATCCATTTGGAATGTTTTGACCGTTGCAAAAGTCCCCTAAAACGCGCTACTGGCTTATGTCCATTCGCACCATTTTCGGTGTGCCGGAGTTATCGACATAATACTCGATGGTTACGGGATCGCCGATATTATCGTCCCTTGCTTTATTGCTTTACTACAGCGCGAAGAAGAATCGAAGCGAATCATCGAAGATGGTCATAAGTGGGCAGCTGAAAAAGAGAATCAGGATCGAAGATGGGTACAACGACATTAAGTCCATCTTATTTGTTAAATTATGCACCAGATTGATAATTATGCGCATATGGTGAAATAGGAGAAAATTATTGACATTTCTGTATAAAGTGTATATACTTATGTATAAGTAATGACGTATTATACGGAGGGAAGATGCAACAAAAAACGCAAAATCTTATACGCTATTTTAACACTCATGGCGGTATAGTTCGTTTTTCTTCGATCCTGAAAGCCGGCTTTCATCCCGATGATCTAATGACCCTCATTAAAGAGGATAAGGCAGAAAAAATCGCAAGGGGACTTTATCGACTAACTCATTACACTTTCGGATCTCACCCGGATTTTGTTATCACGTCGCTTCAGGCACCAAAAGGAATTATTTGTCTAGTTTCGGCTCTCGCATTCCATGAAGCAACGAGCGAGATACCGCATGTAGTGGATATTGCTATCCCTGTTGGAGCACGAGCAAACAAAATTAAATATCCACCTATAAGGTTTTATCATTTTGCTGCAAAAGCATGGGGAAGCGGCATCGAAGACCATCGTATCGAAGGGCATAAGGTCAGGATTTATGGCCTTGCCAAAACTATTGCTGATTGTTTTAAGTTTCGTAACAAAATAGGTATAGATATCGCGAGAGATGCCCTCAAGGTTGCTCTATCGGAAAAGGGCATAAAGCCAAAAGAAATTATGCAATATGCCAAGATCTGCCGTGTTGATAGAATCGTTAAGCCGATACTAGAAGCTATACTATGAAAAAGAATATTACGAATATACAGGCCTCGACACGTCCCCTACGATGCTTTACTGGTTTATGTCCATTCGCACCATTTTCGGTGTGCCGGAGCTATCGACATAATACTCGATAGTTACGGGATCGCCGATACTGATGTCCAGAATGTCCACCTTATCGGTGCCCTTGTAGAATTGCATCCCGTCAGGAATTATAAAAGTCGTTACGTTGAAACCGATCAGATCGGCGCCCTGCCACTGAACCGCTATGGCGGAGTTAAAGGTGTCGACCTCGGTTATAGTGCCCTCCATCCGTCTTAATACCCGGCCCACGGAATTATCGTCGCAGTACGCGCTGCTGCCAATCTGCATTGCGAGAGCTACCGCTACAATAATGCATGATAGTAATTTAACTGCACGCATAGATTCTACCTCCCTTTATTTATCTGATATCCGGTGCCGCTTTTAAGGGTAGCATATTTTTGGTGATATGCAAGAGGAAATAGAAGAGGAAATAGGGGGACACGATACTTATTTCTGATTAACTAAGATTAAGAAATTGAGAAATAAGTTCATGTCCCCCTATTTCTCCAGGGTCAGCTCACGATACTTATTTCTGATTAACTAAGATTAAGAAATAAGTATCGTGTCCCCCGATTTCGCACAGAAAAATTTGACAAAAGCGAAAACGTAGTGTATACTTGCCATACTTACCACACTTACCATACTTTCTATATTTACCGTGCTTAACATACTTAATAGGTGTTTCAAGTAAATCCAAAGGAGAAATGATGCCGCTGAAAAACACTAAAAATTACTATCTGGCTCAAAAGGTGGCGGATAAATTCGGAATTTCGAAGAAGACGCTGCTGGGCTGGGAAAAAGACGGTAAGATATCAAAGCCGCCCAAAGACTGGCGCGGATGGAGGATGTACGGCGAAAGCCATATAGGCGAGATAAGGAAAGTCATTGAAGAGAAGCGGCGAAAATTAAGCTGACTAAAATAGCGCCGCAAAACGAGATTGCCTGCCTGCCTGCTGGTAGGCAGGCAGCAAGCAGGCAGGCTTCGGGCCTTTGGCCCTCGCAATGACAGTAGACGGGATCGACGATGACAAAACCACCGTCATTGCGAGGAAGATGTCGTCGGACTATTTTCTGACGCGGCAATCTCGTGATGACGGCAAGGATGGGATAACAATATGAGCTATTATAAGATACTGGGATTAGACAAAGAACCGTTTTCGACCAGTCCCGACCCTAAGTTCTTTTATGAGTCTAAGGAGCACAAATCTGTGCTTTACAGGCTGAGGGTAGCCATTGAGCTGAGGAGGGGCTTGAGCGTTGTCCTGGGCGATGTGGGCACCGGCAAGACTACGCTGAGCCGCAGGCTGTCCCAGCTGCTCGTGCTGGATCCCACCCTCATGATGACGATGATACTGAACCCGGTCTATGAATCGGAATTACAGTTCCTCAGCGATCTGGCCGAACGATTCCATATCAAAGTCGCTCTCGCGCCCGGCGATGAACCGACGGTCCTCGGCTATCTCAAAGCGATAGAAAAATTCCTTTTCGATAAGGGAGTCGAGGGCAACAGGACCATAGTCATCCTGATAGACGAGTCCCAGAAGCTTAATTTATCCAGTCTCGAGGTATTGCGTTCGCTCTTAAACTATGAGACCAACGAATTCAAAATACTGCAGGTGATCCTCATGGGCCAGATGGAGCTCCTGCCGCGCATAAGCGGCATCAATAACCTGTGGGACAGGATATCCCTCAAATATGTCATAAATCCGCTCGAGGAGAACGAAGTGAGGGAGATGATAGATTTCAGGCTTAAGGAGGCGGGATACGTATCCAGATATCCCATATTCACCGACAACTCGATAAGGGCGATATACAATTATACCCAGGGATATCCGAGGAAGATAGCCATGCTCTGTCACGACGCGCTGGAGTATCTCGTGATGTACAAGAGAGAGATGATAGACAAGGAAGTCATAGATGACCTGATACGTAATGATGTGCAACCTGTCAACGTGTAGAATCCAATGGCCGAAAATATTTCTCCGGAGGAACGCCTCTTTAAGGTCATACAGCAGGGCAAGGTTCAGACTCCCGGGACGGGAGAGTCGGAGGGCAAGAAACCCGGCGGATGGTTGCGCGGCGTAAAGCGTTTTCTATCGCCGATAGTCCCGGCCTTCTCGGAAAATAAGAAAGGCTTTGACTGGAAGAAGCTGGTTCCGAAGAACATAAAATTACACGAATTAGATCTCGGGACCATCAACAGGATATTGGTCGGAATACTTGCCGTGATCGCAGCGCTCGTCGTCTATTCGTCGGCCGGTAAGCGCCAGGATACTACGAGGATCACCGAGGCTGTCTCGAAGATCCAGATAGCTTCGATAACCGGCAGGGATAAGATAGAGCCTCTTAAGGAAGAGTCTTTCTATCTTGACCAGATAAGGAATAGGGATATATTTCATCTCCCGCCGAAAGAGAAAGAGATAGAGAGGAAGCCCGAACCGGAGCGGAATGTCTCGGACTCGCTAAAGAAGGCGACCCAGAACATGAAGCTTCAGGGTATCTCGTGGGGGGGCGTGCCGAAAGCGATGATATTCTGGCAATCCGACAAAGAGAGTAAAATGTACTTTCTTAGAGAAGGCCAGTCGATAGGCGCGACCGGCATCAAGGTTAAAGAGGTACACAGGAATAAGGTTGTGATAGGCGACGATGAGGAAGAGATGGAACTACTATGAGCCGTACAGCGGTATTTAAACTATGCCTGGTGGCTGCTATCGCGGCGGTTATCTTCGCGTCTTTCGCATATTCCGAAACGGATATTCCGATGGCGGATATCATAGCGCGTAAGCCCATCTCCGATTACGAATTTCCCGGGCTGCAGAAGAAGATATCGCTCGATATAAGGGCCATGGACGTAACGCAGTTCCTGAAGTTTCTCGCGAGCGACGGGAATCTGAACATAATAACGAGCAAGAGCGTCACGGGGCCGTTAAGCCTTTTGATAAATGATGTGACGATAGGCGACGCGCTGGAGATAGCGCTTTCGATGAACGGCTTCGCCTATCAGGTCAAAGGAAATATCATCACGGTAATGACCGCCGCGGAATTTAAGACGATGTTCGGAGTGGAATTCTACGACCAGCGCGGGATGGCGACATACCAGCTGAAGTACGCTTCACCTAAGAACGTCGCCACGATACTCGGCAATATCAAGAGCGAGATCGGCAAGATAATCTATGACGACAGCACGGGGACGCTCATCCTGATAGATACTCCCGCGAAGATCAGGGAGATGGACGATATAATAAAAAAACAGGAGATACCCACGGTTGTCAGGATCCTGCCCTTGGATACTAGGGTGTATGAATTTAAGTACGCGAGAGTAGACGTTGTCAAGGACGAGATAGCGAAGGCCCTTACCGTCGACATCGGGACGATGCGCTCCGACCTGAGGACAAATACGATAGTGGTATCGGACTTGCCGCACCAGCTGGAGAAGATGGATGTCCTGATCCGGGCGTTCGACAGGAAGACCAGGGAGGTATTTATTGAGGCCAAGGTCGTAGAAGTGACGCTGAGCGATAAGTTGCAGTGGGGCATAGACTGGTCGAGGATAATACAGATGGCCGGAAGCATGATCGATATAACCCTAACGCCGCAGGTCTCTCTCCCCCTTAGCTTGGCCGCCGGAACGATCGGCAAGTTGACCGTTGCCACGACCTCGACCAACGCCCTCAGCGTGATCCTTGAGACGCTCGCTACGGTGGCCGAGACCAGGATACTTTCCAACCCTCATATAACCGTTGAAGAGGGTAAGGAGGCAAAAATAGAGGTCATAGAGAAACAGCCGTATCAGGAGGAGACGACGACGACAGCTTCAGGCGGAACGACGACATCCTCAAAAAGCTACCAGTGGGTAAATATCGGCGTCTCGTTGAGCGTCACGCCGCGGATAAATCAGGACGGCTATATAAGTATGCTGATAAAGCCGGAAGTCAGCTCGATATCGGCATGGTACGGCGGAGCGGCGCAGGCCGCCGGCGCTGTCCCCGTCGTAAAATCCGCGAACGCCCAGACGACGGTCACGATAAAGGACGGGGTCACGATAATCATCGCCGGCCTGGTGAAGGATAATAAGACAACGTCGGAACATAAGATACCCCTGCTGGGAGATATACCATGGGTCGGCCTGGGATTCAAAAAAATAAGCAATGAGATAGTCCGGACGGAGACGGTAGTCTTTATAACGCCGCGGATAGTTACCGGAGATGTCACATTCCTTTTGGAAAAAGATATGCCGAAACCGTCGAGAGGACTCAGGAAGTGAGCGCGTGACATTTTTAACCGTCATTGCGACTGTGTCACAATGACAGAAACACCGTCATTGCGAGGGCCGAAGGCCCGAAGCAATCTATATCATCGTAGGAGATTGCTTCGTCGGAAAATAGAATAACAACATCCTTCTCGCAATGACAATGCCGGACTAAAAATATTTTATTACCATTTTTTACAAGGAGACTAAATGAGAAATAAATTCATGCTATTATTGATATGCGCGCTTATGGCCCTGTGCCCGTCGCGCGGGATCTCCGCCCCCGCCCCTGCCTCCGCCTCCGACACGGCCAGTATAACGGATCTGCGGGACGCGGAAAAAGGCATTCAGTTTCTGGAAGATAAGCTGATGAAAAGAGAGAGAGATTTACAGAATCGCGCGGACTACAAAGAAGTGAAGGCTATCGAGATGAAAAAATGCGCCGACCTGAGGAGTGAGATATGGGTTCTCAGGGATAGCGCCAGGGCGCTCATTGCAAAGCTGAACAAGCTGCTCGCCGACAAGAAGAAGTGCGACGCGGATATCGCGAAGTGCGCCGAAACATACAAGGTTAGCGAGGATAATATCAGGGCCGCCGCAGGCGGCATAAGTGCCAGGGATAAGCAGTTTACCGGCATGATGGCCGCGGTTAATAAAGAGAGCGAGGCCCGGGCAAAGAAGATAGATAATCTCAAAGAGGATCTAAAGGCGTCGGACGCGAAGATAAAAACGCTGCAGAATGAAAAAAGCAGGATAGACAACGACCTGAAAAATAAGAACGTGGAATACAATGCCGAGATGGAAAAATTGAATGCCGTTAAGAACTCTCTTGCCGCGGAGAAGAAGGAACGCGAAGCCGCCCAGATGAAGAGCGGCGAATCCGCGGATAAGGATGGTCTTCCCGCAAAAGAGCCCGCGCCCGTTAAGGACGAATCGGCCGATATAAAGAAGAATATGGATGCGATGATGGCGACTGCCGGAAAGTGGGAGACAGCGAGGCAGAAGCTGATTAATGAGATCAGCGCCGTCACGGCGGTGAAAAAAGTGCAGGAAGAGAAGATAGCGGCGCTGGAGAAGGAAAATGAGCTGAAAACTAAGGAGCTTAAGGCTATTTCAGGGGACCTGGAGACGGTGAAGAAGAATACGCTGGTGAAGATAGAGAAACTGAAGAAGAAAGGTCTCCTGGCGGGGGTCAGGCTCCGCTCGGCGCGCTCCGCGAATAAGAAACTCGAGGACGACATAAAAGTAATCATGCAAGAGAAGCGTCGCGCGGAGAAAGCGTTTAAGATAAAGACGGACGACCTGAAGGTCAGGATAGCTGTCTTGCTGGATGAAGCCGAGCAGGATAATCCTCCGGAGAAACTCCCCGTCGCTGCGCAGGCTATAAAAGGTTTATCCAAAGGCGAAGAGCTGACCATGAAGCTTGATGATATATTCGAGACGCTGACAGATGAGAATGACCGCCTTATTACTGAAAACAAAGCTACGCAAGCCCGATTAAAGCGCGCCGAACAAAACGCTAAGGCGGCAAGGCGCAAAGCCCAACAGGCAGTGAGCGTCCCGGAGGTGCTCAGGGCAAAGCTGAATAAGGAGAGGATCGACATGCACTTTAACCTCGCGATCTTATATGACAAGAATGGCCTATACCGGGACGCGGAGAGGGAATATCTTAAGTGCCTCCGCATAGATCCCAAAGACGCGGGCGTGCATTACAATATAGCGATACTTTACGACGATAAGATCAACAACAACAGCAAAGCCATGTATCACTACCGTAAATTTTTAGCTCTCCGGCCCATGGGAGACACAGCCGAACGCGTGAGGGATTGGATAACGAAGCTGGAGCTGGAAAACAGGTTGGGAAAAGAAATGAGATAGGTAATTTCGTCATTGCGAGGAAGCTATGATTAGCCGTTATGCTGACGAAGCAATCTCGCTTTTAGATTGCCGCGTCAGAAAATAGTCTGACAATATCTTCCTCGCAATGACGGTAGTAAGCTGACTTATTAAAAACTGAGGTAGAATGCGCGTAAAAATAGCCCTCATATTTATCCTTTCGGTGCTGATCCCCACGGCGCTCCTGGCCTACTTCGGGCTGCAGGCTGTGAGAAGCGAAAAATTGATAGTCGAAACCAATATCCGCCGCGTATACGAGTCGATGGCCGACGTAGTGGAGGATGAGATAAAGACCGCCCTTTACGGGTTATCGGACTCGTTCCTCAAAGATAAAGCTAAGGTGGAGTCGATCCTCATAAATCAGGCCTCGATGTTCAACTACCAGGTGAAGATCTTCGACGACACGGGTAGGCCGCTCGGTGGGCCGCCGCCAAAAGATCTCGGCGCGCCCGTTCTCAGAAAGAGCATGAGGGGCATATCTTACATCATAGCGGTTTATGAAAAATACCCGGTGCTCATAAAAGGCCTGGAGGAGAGAAAGCACCGGCTTACGTCGTATATGGCGGTGATAATATTCTCGGCGCTCTTTGTATTGTGCGGGAGCTTCTTCACCCTCAGCGCGCTGTCGCGGGAGTGGAGGTTGACGGAGCTTAAGAGCGAATTTGTGGCGAGCCTGTCGCACGACCTCAGGAGGCCGCTCACCTCGATACGGATGTTCTCGGAGATGCTTAAGACCGGCAGCGTTCAGAGCGAAGAGAAGAAGCGCGAGTATTACAACATCATATCCGGCGAGAGCGAACAACTTACCAATATGGCCAATAATATTCTCGACTTCTCCCGCATCGAACGCGGCCGCAAGAGATATGAATTTAAGAACGAGGATATAACGGCCATAATCAGGGCTACCATAGAGCGCTTTAAATCCTACATGGCGCATGAATCCTGCAAAGTTACCCTGAATATGGAGCCGGGTATTCCGCCCATAAAGATCGATGCGGATTCGATCGCCCAGGCGATTACAAATCTGCTGACTAACGCGTTCAACTATTCTCCGTTTGACAAGGAGATAACGGTGAATGTGGTGAAGCGGCCCAAAGAAGTGGCCATCGAGGTCATCGATAACGGATTGGGGATACCGCGGAGCGAGCGGAAGAAGATATTCCGCAGGTTTTACCGGGTCGAATCCAAGGATACGAATGTGGAGGGTTCCGGCCTCGGCCTCACGCTCGTGAAGTACGCCGCGGAGGCGCACCACGGCAAGGTTGTAGTAGAGTCGAAAGAGGGCTCCGGGTCAAAGTTTTTGCTTATATTGCCTATGAGGGCGAGGGTATAGTTGAGTGAGAACGATTCTAACCAGGTTAGCCTCTTAATCTAAGAATCTAACCTGGTTAGAATAGCGGGAATAGCGAGGACGCATGTACAAAATACTGATAGTGGAAGACGATAAGAACATCATGACGGGCCTCGTCGATAACCTCGAGCTCGAAGGCTATAAGACGATCATCGCGCGCGACGGGAAGGAGGCCCTGAGGCAGGCCAGGGAGAAGGCCCCGGACCTCATCATACTCGATATCATGCTCCCCAGGCTCAACGGGTTTGAGGTCTGCAAAGAGCTGAAGCTGCTGGGAGTAACGGCGCCGATAATAATCCTGAGCGCCAGGGCGCAGGAGGCGGATAAGGTGCTGGGCCTGGAGCTTGGAGCGGACGATTATATCACAAAGCCGTTCAGTCCGCGCGAGCTTGTCGTGCGGGTAAAGGCGGTCCTGCGCAGGATGGAGAATACGTTTAAGCCGGACGATATATACGAATTCGGCAATGTGAAGATAGATTTTAAAAAGTATATGATCTATAAGGGCCAGGAGGAGATAAAGCTCACCGTAGCGGAGCATAAGATACTGAGGTTGCTTGTAGCGACCCGCGGGGAACCGGTTTCAAGGCACACGATGCTGGCGCAGATATGGACCTCCGAAGATGTGACGACGCGGACTGTGGACACGCATATATGGAACCTGAGGGAGAAGATCGAAAAGGACCCGAGCAATCCGGTATTCATCATCACAGTCCACCGGGTCGGGTATAAGCTCGTGTAGCCGTGAGTGGAATTCGGGGGACAGGATGACGGTGAGATGAAGATTGCCTGCCTGCCTGCCGGTAGACAGGCAGCAGGCAGGCAGGCTTCGTCGTCACAGTCGAGACCGGGGACTCCTCGC
>JAHJHP010000089.1 GCA_018823705.1 Candidatus Omnitrophota bacterium
TATGGGCTCTATCGCACGCTTATCGCCTATTTTAACCAACGCCTCAACAGCAGGAACTCCGATTCTATTTAAGCTGCCTATAAGCGGTTCCACAGCTCTCAAATCACCTAAGTCCCCTAAGACTAAAGCTGCTTTTTCTGCTATATAGTAATGCCTACCATACATATGGCTGCTGTAATTCCCCAGTCCTTTGATCCATGCTGTTACAATCTGTTCTTTTGTTGCACCGAGTTTATTCAAAACATTAATTATTGTATCGGCATCGTGCTTGTATTTCATACACTCTATAAGCGGTTCTATCGCGCGCTTATCGCCTAATTTGCCTAACGACACTACTGCCTCAATGGCGGTTACACCCAAATGGTCTATTAATGGCTCTACCGCCCTATCGTCTCCTATATCACCCAGTATTTTCGCAGCCGTTCTTGCATTGTCTTCTTTATTAACATTTATAATTGATATATTCAGGCACTTTGTACAAGCTTCTATCATTTGTTCATTTGTCGCCCCGAATTTTTTTAATGCTGCTGTTGTCTCCTGTATCGACATATCTTCTGTTCTGTGCGCATTTTCTAGCAAGCCCTTTATTGCATATTTTCTAAATCCTAACATTCCCATCAAGAAATACCGACCCCCAGGCGACGACAATAAAACCATCAAACCTACGAGAGATACTAATATCGGTATTGATAGTATTAGCAACGTCAACTCCCACCATGGTGATACCGTAGCCCCTCCCAGGGAGCATCCTGTCAGTATTAGGGTGGTGGCTAATAGAACCATATTGGCTATTTTCCCACGTGATAACTTCGAGAATATATCCTTAAACGACCTACGCTGAGAAGGCGCAAGTTTAGGGACGATGTCGTTTTTAACGAAATCGTTTAAAACCGTTGTCTCATCTTTGGTAAGTTTAGATTTTGCCGCTATCTCTTTAACCAGCTCTTCTTTATTAAAATCGGGATCTTTTTGCTTTCTTTCTAGGATTTGAAGATCCAGCTCAAATATCGCTTTTTCCAGATCATTGCTTACAATACCAAAGGCATCCCGTAATGATGCTGTGCCGGCTGTATCCAATTTATAGTGCCCTACTAAGTGCCTGAATACCGCCAACTTATCACTCCACATCATGTTCTTAAAAGTGGTGGCTGCTTCAATTACCCCTTCTTTAACAAGCCTATCCACAAGCGACACATCCTGCATAAAGCCCGGCTGCTGCAGTTCAATGAGGTCATTAACGGCTTTATACAGAACTGGCGTGTTATCAAGCTGTGTAAGCTTAACTTTTCCTATTGAATTAAAACTATAGAACGTTGCGATTAAATCAAATATCGGTTTTTGTCCCGTAGCAAAACTCGTTATATTCATAGCCTCGCTTACCAGATCTTCAAATTTAAATATCTCTTGTTCCTTCTTCTTAATCATCTCTATGTCGCTTGTTTTTTTTAGTTCTTCCAGCTCTTCTCTATTAACTTCAAGAACCTTCCTTGCCTTCCCCAAAACAATATCCCGCAAGCCCATAAATTCGTCGTATGTGGTAGCCTCCTTTAATTTAAGATATAGAATGCTACCCCTATCCGCATCAAGGACAAGCGCATTTTCATAGATTGCCCATATGAACTTTCGCCCATCTTCTGATAATTCGTGCTTGGACACTAATGCCTTCACTTCCGCTAATTTCACGTTATACGACTTATCGTCATAATGCGGCGATTTAATAATGTCCGATAATTCCTTCATGGCATTTCGTATCTTATCAGGCTGTTCGACAGACAGGTCTTTTTCAACGGCAGTTAAATAGACCAATATCCTTTCGTAAGGCTCAAGCTTGCATCTGGATAGAATCCTACCAATGATAGCAATGCTTTCCTCTCTAATTTTGTCCGCGTTCACACTGGGATTTTTATCAATAAACTCTTGCTTCTCTTTATCATAATATGATTGCCACCATCTTTCTGACAGTTTTATCCTCCTGCCTATAAGGGGCTTTACATAGTTTTTAAAAAATTCGGCATCGTAATCTGTCGCCCCGCTCAAGTACTTTTTTATAATACGGTCCCTATCGCGCTCATAGGTTTTTACTATTGTAAGTAGCTCATTGAGGGCCTGGATTAAATCTTTATTTGCGGATGTCTTGGGAACCTTTTCGAGCGCGCTCTCTACCGCTGCCGCGCCATAGCCATTAGATAATTGTTTAAGCACGCCTTTGAAATACCCGCTAAACTCCTGTTTCATTGAAAACCAATCCGCGAAATCCGCGCCGACCCCGAATCCATAGTTAATAAGTAGGCTTCTCTCTTTTATTTGGCCACTCGATTCGTGCTGCTCGCTAAAGGCGATTTTTTGTAATGACACGAGCAGCGCGCGTAATTTCTTTACCTCTAGCTCCTCTATATTTTTCGAATTGGGCAGCTTGCTTAAAAGCAGATTTAGTGTTTCTAAGCCTTGCGGTTTATCAATTATCTTCTTTACCGTCTTTTTCCCATCCTTTGTTTCTTCATATGTGAGATTATATGTGTCTTTAAATTTCGCTATGGCGCTATCTATCTCCGCATATGTTTTCAGGTCCAACAGATCTTTAAATGTGAGCCAGTTCAGCAGTTTCGCTCGAGCGTTTGGTAAATTTCTGAATTTAAACCATATTTCGCCAATCTTACGTTGCCCATTCGAGAGCGTGCCCATCCATTCTTTTTCTTCTGGCGAAAGATTATTTGAATCCGTTATTTTATCAAGCCGCTGCCAGATAGCCGCGTTTTTACGCTGGTCCTCGGATAATCTGCCAACCCGAAGTAGCTCGTCCTCGGTTGGATTGAGCCAATCAATATTAATAGTTGTGTAAATTTTAAGCCCATCTATCGCGGCTTTAGTTTCTTTATCGGATTCATCCATTGAATTAATAGCATCCTTTAAATCGCTTTCCACGCCTATCTCCTCAAGCACAAAATCTCTCTTCTCTTCTTCGGTCAGCTCAACAGGCCAGAATTTTTCTCCCGGTTTCCTCGGGCCTATGCGCTTGGCAATCATTGAAACAATTTTAATACGATCCCATCTGGATTGACCTATCTTGTCCAGCAATAATTTCTTGCCGGTCTCAGTACTGCTCAATTTATTAAGGACCTCTACGCGCCTTATGTCCGGTATTTGATCCCATAGCGACTTCCATTCCACGTCGGTCCACGACCTGATCTGCTCGTCTTCCAGTCGCACACCTTTTAACCTCATAGCCCTGAGAAGCCTTAGTATCTCGTCCGTCGGGTTGAGGTCCGTCAGATAGTATAAGTATAATCTCGCGGCATCTCTATCTCTAGCAACATCTTCATCACCTTTTACTAAATCGATGATCTTCCCTATCACCTCGTCATCGGCCGGCGTATTCCTCTCTGTTTTCCAGCGGCGTAATTCTTCTGTCATCTGAATCAGAGGAAGCGGCACGTAATCCTGCGTACCACCGTACATGGCGGTTCGCCAGGCCAGATATGGGCCAAATATCCACGAGATTATAAATATAGGGAACCCCTTAAAGGCAAGCGCGGGATCTATCATCCTCAGGAGCGGAAAAACGTTGCCACCGGCCACATAGAGAATGGTAGTTAACAGGAATAAACTTCCAAATAAAGGCGCAATCCAGAATTGCTTATACGCGTCTATCAGTCGAATGCCTTTCGCGAATGAAGCCTCAACCATGGTAAGGTTCTTCCAGATAAATTCTGTACCGGTTTTTACGATTTTAATGCCCCTCAGTACCTCTATCGGCCTATAGATCAGGTTCATCATAAGTATGGTCGTCAGATATATGGTCTCTAAAACGGCTCTTCTGGCTATCTGCACGGCTTCATAATCGATCGTTAGAATATCACCTATCTTTTGCACTTTTTGAAACTTGCTCTTAATAAGCGTGTCGGCGAGGACGCTTCCTATCGCGGTGAATACCGCCAGAGGAATGATTATACACGGCAATATACTGCTGCCTAAATTCTGCCCTACCCATAACAACCAACTTGCCGCAGGAACGCTCCTTAAGCTCAGCTCTATGCTGGGTATAGCTAAATTAAATAAATAGAGAGCCCCGGCAGCGACGACGATTTTAGCAGTAGCCGTTATCGCTTCTTTCACTGACATACCCTTTATCTTATTAATGATGGGCTTTGCCGCAAAGATCAACGACGCAGTCGCCATTATAGCCAGCGATGTCATTGGCGATAGAGTAGCAAGCAGGGGCAAAACAATTATTATCCCAAGGTACGATAATCCTGCACTTAGAAAAATCATTTCTAGTTTGAGCCGACTCGTGAAATCTCTTATGCCTCCCTCGAAGACCTCTCTAAAAAGCGGCATTGCGAACTTCTGGCCTATCAAGATAACCATGATGGTACCGAATATCCAGTTTGATATGCTGGACGCAGTAGCCGTTATAAGCCCCGGCATCTGAAGAGCCATCAGCCCTAAACCTATTAGCCAAACAGCGAATATCGGTTCCGCTATCATACCAGACATAATACCCTTTATATGCCCCGCGCCTTCGGGCGTAATATGCGACCTGCCCGTAATATCTCTCCATATACCGGACACTAACGTCTTCCACGCCGTACCGGGCTTACCCTGGGACAATTCCAGCAGAGCGCGGGTCGGGGCATGTTCATATTTCAGCGCAATAACATCGCCCGGTATCCATCGCCCGCTTCTCTCTATCATAACGAAGAAGCTTGTAGAGGTATTCTCAAATACCTTGATCTTTTCCGCAGGCGTGCCGATCAAGAATCCGGTAGGGGTCCACATGGCCTCCCAGAAGTCATGGCTCCGGACATCCCACGGTATAACTTTCTTCTTCATGACGTCATTTTCATATATTTTAAGATTGAACGTCATCTTCCCGATCGCTGATCCTTCGCCATACAACCAAAATCTGACCACATTTATATAGGGAAGTATCCCTTGAGCCCAAAACTGCGTCCTCGTGAATGTGCTCGCGCCGGCATTTGGATAGTCAGCACTGGGCTGGTACATTCCGAACTTTTCCTCATCACCTCTATCATATACGGCTCTTGCTATAATACGTTTGGCGGCGTGAGCAACGATTTCGTTTTTATTATCGGTCTGCACGGGATACTGTATGGAGACATCCGGCTCAACCTCATGCCTGAGCCTGTCCCGGACTATTGCGCCATCCTGCATTACGAAAGTCCCCACCCTTACTTTTAAAGTTTTAGCATCTTTCTGATACTCGGCATAGCCTTCCTTGTCTATAGAAAATTCGTGTTTTTCAGCCAAGGTTCTGCTTATAATGAGATCTCCGGATTTGCTATCTATGGTAACTGCGCCTTTGCCGAAAGTGGCCTCAAGCGGAATATTTCTTCCTGTATCGCCCTTAATTCGCAACTGATTATCTTCATCAAGGACAGCTCTACCTGACTCTATGCGCGCCTTCGAATCATTCTTCTTTACGAAATAAGACTTCTCATCTTCAGGATCATGCTCCTGATAAACATCATTATAATTCGCGAATATTTTTCTTTCGCCATATATATCGAATAATTTTCTTTCGCCATATGCATCATCATCATTTATATCATGACCGGTGATTTCATAAGTATCGTGCTTCGCGAGGCGCTGCCACTGTATTAAGCTTCCTGTTTCATGATCGATAACCACATTATCCTGAATAACGCGTCTGACGCTCGGAAATTTTGCTATAGGATCGTTGTCATATCTTATAACGCTTCCGTCGACAGGATACTGCAGAAGCCTCTCGATTCCTGCGTCATCCTTACTCACCAAAAACCCGTCTTTTTCATTAGCAAGATATCCGCCCTCAACCTCTCTTAAGCGCAATGAGCTTGGATCTTGTACTAAATTCCCGGATTCATCTCTTGTAAGAGAATGTTCTGCGTCAGGGACAAAATACACAGCTTCTCTGCCTGTCTTACCTATGCCAAGGTCAAATATATCGGCAATACAGCCTTCCTGGCTGTACACGCGGGCCTCTTCCTCCGTTATGCCGCCGACATACAAAGCGCCGTCTTCGTCCCGCCTCCATGTTCCATGCTTGGCCAGGATCTGTCCATCATTTGCGATCGCATCACCGGTATCCTGATATATATACCATTCTTTGTCATTCGCGATCCGCTGTGTATTCCCGCTTGCCTTTGTCAGATACCCTTTGGAATCTACTTTATCAACAAACTTTTTCAGCAGCTCAAGCGATATATAGTTATTGCGCTGGACCTCAAATTGCCTTCCGTCACGAGATTGATCTACAGCGATTCTCGGCAACTCTTCACCCGTCGCCTGCAATACGCCGTTCTCGTCCGACTTATAAACGGTATATTTTACTTCAAACTCTTTCGAGAAATTTTTGCCTTTTGTTTCCTGTAGATCATCTATAGTCATCACTACTTTGCCGGGAGTCGTTATATTTATTAATTTACCGTCTTTCGTGAGTTGGAACGTCCTGGCAACATTACCATCTACATCTTTCTCATAAACGAACTGCTCATAAACCGTGGAGACTCTCCTGGGAAGCGGCTTACCGTTTAAGCCCATAATATGTATCTCTTTGCCTGCGCTGCGCCTATTGTGCAGATAACCAAATCTATCTTCCTCATACATATCTTTTGTGGCAACGAGCTGTCCGGTCCGGTCATCATATAAGTCGCCCTGAAGCATCCTATATCTCTGCGAAGGATTTTCTGTATCGATATAATATAACTCCGAATCAAAAGAGACTTCTTTCTTCTGGCCTTCTATAGTCATAAACCTGCGTTCCCGCGCAAATTTATTACTGCCGAGCGGAATAACATAATCGTTAACAAGGTAAAAGCCTTTTTCTTTTTTGTCATATTTATAGTCTCTGACAAACTCGCCCCTCTTATATACCTGCTCTTTCCCATCCCTATCGATTACTTTGGCTTCACCGGTTTTTGGATCTATCCCGTAAGTATATGGTTTGGCTAAAGCGCCTATGGCAAAATGGCCATCTCTATTTAAGGTTATCGAGAACATGTCTCTGGCGTCATCGGTTCTTTGGACGTATAGATGCGGATGCGTCCAACCATCCATAAAATATTCAAAGTCACGCCTGTAAGCGCCCGGTTTCGTCATTTGGCCCTTAGGGTGAGAAACTCCGTCTTGACCGTTGGGATGAAAATAGATTATCCTATCTCTGCCATATTTTCTTCGCGCATCAAGTAATTGCTTTAGGTCCTCCGCATACATAGCCCCGAATACGTAACTATGCAATATCGCCCCGATATTATCTTCCGGGTCGAATCTGTATTTTTTACCATCTGAGCTCTTATAATCGTATGGCCCTTCTTTCGCCTCTAACATTTTTATATTTGTTAAGAACGACCTAAGCAAAGCGCCGTAGGTGAGCCTCATGTCGGCCTGAGTTAACTGAGGGCCAAGGCTGAACAAAAATGTCCTGTATTTACGAGGGATTCTATCTGTTTTGTCTATTACAGGATTTTTAGGCAGATCAAAAACGCTCCGTTTCGTGAATAAGCTGCAGACCAACCCTGCCACATACCCCATAGCGGCAGTGGTTATTAACGCTACGCAGTTATAATTACAATATGTATAAAACGCTATGGCCAGCGCAACAAGAGCCGGCACCGAACTGGCCCAGCTCATCGTATGTATCCCATAAATGTAGGTGAGGCCTATACCTACCGCTAAGACACCGGACGAGAATAACGTACCCATAAATTCGTTGCGGACCTCTCTTCTTAAAACCTTATCTTTTGTCAGCCAACCTTGGATTGAAAATACCGAGAACTTTGAGAAACTTACGACAAGATTCACTGCTGAACTTGCCGATATATAGACCAGGCCGGTAGCAACCATAGCGACTATGACATTATTTACCGCGAAATACGTAAATGCTCCTGAATAATACATAAGAGCTGCCGCAGATAACATCTTTATCAATGTGCCCGTAATGCCCTTGATATTTATTGCTTTGAAAGAAACGGTATACAAAAGAACCAGGGATATTGCAGTAGCTGCTATCAGTAGCGCGCTTGACATCGTAAATAACAGCTGGAATTTTGTTACATCGTTAAATATCCATAGCACGGCCCCGCTTATACCCAGTTTGACGAGGAACATCACGACGTTGAATATAACTCTGGGCTCGGTCGTGCCGGGGCTGGGGCTCTTTGCCTTGGCGGCTACCGTAGCGGAGATAGCGGGTTTTGCGGGAGGTGCGCCGGGAGGAGCCGGTTGTCCGCTAAGAGCCGCCTGCGCGGCCTTCTTAGCGAACCTCTCTATTATACGCTCTATAGCGCGAGCTATTGCCCTAAATCCGAGGGCCGCAAACACAGCGCCGACGAGCGCCATTGACCGTAAAAAGGATATAGGATCGCCCCATTTAAGAGCCTTTTCTTCGCGCAGAAGATTTTCCACGATCGCCTTTATTTTCGCGGTTATTTCCGCGTTGATAACCTCAGGACTTGCAGTCTCAAAGCCTGCTTCCACCACTTTCTCTGTCACTTTTCCATCGACTTCTATATGCTGCAACCTTAACAGATTCTTCGCTATGATCTGATCCGCGGCCCTGCCTAACATATCGCCGGATAATCCTTTGCCATATATCCTCTGTACTCTTTCTTTCGCGGCCGTGCGCAGCACTTTATATTCTCCCTCGATATGTGACTTTATAAGTCCTGCCCAATAGGCATCCACGGAGGCTTTAACATTTAGAGCTAATAACTTATACGCCGGAGAGTTAAGGTCCATACCGATCTCGGGTATTTCGGCGATACCTATGATCTTATTTCTGTCGAGCTTATCTTGATCAAAGAATACCAACATCTCAAAGGCGCTTCTGGTGAGCTTCATATTTTCGCGCTGCGCGATATCATCCGAAGTATAGTCGCCTTCTCTGGCCAGTTCTTTCGTGATCCTATTTCTTATATCGATGACCGTATCTATCAGCATAACGAGCGCGCTCGGATGAATGTTCCTTTCGTTCATATTGTTTACTATACCTTTTATTATCTTGTCAACTCCGGCCTTTTCTTTAAGATCTGCCGAGGCGCCAAAGCCTACTCTAAGGAGCTGGCCCCTTACCACTTCTGCTTCTTTTTTCTTAGCTTCATCAGTAAGCTTTATTTCGCTCACCTTAGGCGGTTCGACCAGGTTTGTATCGAGCGTAAGTCCGAGCGTATAAAGGATACCTTTTATATCGACCTTATACCTCTTCTGGATAAGGTCGATATATATCTTTAGAGTCAGGTTGATAACTCTGTTTACGGGCAGATCCGTTTTATCAGCTAAATCGCTGACTATCTTCTCTTTACTGCCTTTCATATCTATGCCGATATCTTCAGGATTGACCGGCATTATTCCATTCACTATCATGTGATTTGCCAGTATCTCAGCTTGCAGATCAGTAAGTTCCTTGGGTCCGCTTTCAGTTTTAGCTAATATCTTATTCATCTGGTTGCGGATATAATCGCTATAAGCCAGTTGCGTCTTTATATAATCGGGCGTCCATCCGTCAAGATCCATCTTCATGACATAATACTTTATCTTTGCCTCAGCGGCTTCGTTTATCGGGATACCCAGCTCTCTGTAGACTTCTCTGATCTCTTCCGGTTTTTTATACGCTTCCTGCAATATATCTTCGGCCGTCATGCCGGATGCAAGCATAACCTTCTGAAAGTACCAGATAAGTTCCGAATCGGCAGGATCTATCTTCTTACCGGCAGGAAGCGTGGCGTTGACCACGGTAATCTCATCCTCGATCTCTTTTTTGAATTTCTCCATGTAATCTTTTATTTGTGATACGGCTCTGGCTAGCTCTGCAGGGGTATCGTTTTTCGACTTAACCTGCGTGGCATAATTTATCGCTTTGGATCTCCTAGCGTCTTTTTTATCCTTTTGCTCCGCTATCCAGTTATCAAGCTGGGCCCTGTTCTTCTTGACCCAGAGCTCGTTTCTGCCTGCCATACCTCTCTCACTGCCTCCTTTGCCGTTATCGGTCATAATAGCCATATTTTCGACAATTAACGGGAGAACTAGCCTATCCAGCGCGACTATATCGTTCTGTATGCGGGTCCTTACGGAAGCTTCATCTCCGAGATTACCTTTTAAATAATCGGCCTGCTCCCAGTCGTAAGCCGACTTGGATAACATATACAAGAGCTCGTTATGGAAACCACTTAAAGTTTCCACCGTCTCGCCTCTTGCTTTTACCGACTCTCCTAATTTGTCCAGGACAATCTTCCCGAGGCCTCTCTGCAGAACGGCACTCCTCGAACTCTCCAGAGCGCCAAATACCGTCCTCTCATTCCATAAATCGTTTTTTTCGGCTTCAAGATCGGCTCCGATATTCTTATACGCCACTGTCTGCCCGACGTAAGTATTTATGAAATTGGCTCTCGCCCTGTCTTTGTTATTATAAAGAACAGGCAGTCCGAAATCTTTTCTCATAGTATTTATCGCGTTTTCCAGCATCGGATTGCCGAGATAATAGCCGAGATACTCTTTAGCCCAGCCCTGGATTAAAGTAGCGTCAGCAAACCAGCTCTTGATTTCCGCGGCCTCTTCCTCCGATGATAGGTTTTTGCCCATCAGGCTCTCATATCTTCCTACCATCTGGCCTTTGGTTAACCTGGTTACTTCGTCAGGGTTCTTCGCCAAGAAGCTCTTTATAAGCTTTTCCTGGAGGTCATTTATAAGCGCTTCATGTCTTATGTTCTTCGCTATTAAATTTCTTATATACCACTCACCCGCCTCTTTGCATTCGGCTTCGCTCATACCCTGCTTCTTAAGCCGCTCCACATATCTCTCTTTTGCCAGCCTGATGTCGGTCCCGAGAGTTATGCGAGTTTGTATGAACCCCATCTCGCCGACCTGAAGCTCGCTTCCGTTGGTCCTGAATACAGAATTAAGATAGGCTCCGTTCACCATCTCACCCAGAGCCGTCTTCTGGCGGCCTTTGAGCAACTCTTTTATGCGCGCAATGCGTTTATGGACTAATTCCGGCCCGGGAAGTCCTGAGTCAGGATCCGGGCTTTCGGCTCTGACCTGGGCGTCTAACTCTTCATACAGGCGCTGTGCTTCCGATGTAGCCTTCTCATCCGCAAGCTTTTCTCTGTATAGGTCGAGATTATATAATAATCGCGCCCTTAGCATGGTTCTTTGAAGTTCATCCAAATTCTTCCTGTTCTTATTCAAATCGCGCAATGTCCACCACCCGCTCACTCTCTGCCATATCTTACCGGCGTAATTTCTCTTAAACTCAGATTCCGCGGCCTCTTTTTTGTCAAAAGTTTCTCTTAGCTCTTTCTCTTTCTTAGCAATCACATCATTGAGCTCTCTCCGATAACCCGGTATCTCCTTACCGTCTTTATCTTTTCCTATCGACTTAAGCTCTGCTTTTCTGGCATCGGCCATTGTCTCGATGATCAGATCGATCCTCTTTAAGAGGCCATCCACCAGGTCAAGAGACATTTTGTTGGGTTCGGCTTTTTTAAACTCTTCGCGGTCTGCCCTGCCGGCATTATCTATAAGCGCCGGAAGCTCGCTGAATATTTTGATAAGCTCTTTTCGTAAAGCCGGATCTTTTATAGCTTCTACAACTTTAAATCCACCCTTATATTCCTTATTAAGCTCTGTTGCGGCTTCTATCGCCTTTTTCAAAAGCCCGGGTTTTTTGGTAAAATCGGCTTCCATCAGAAATCTATCTTTTGCTCTTTCAACATTCTCGACTTCAGCGCGGATAGACTTCCAGGATTTGAACCTGGCGCCTTTTATAATCTCCATTAACTCCTTTATGCGGCCGTTAAAGACTCCCGCTTGATTCAGGGCTTTGGAGAGATCAGTAATCGCCGCTTCGTCCGTTAGACGCTCTTGTTCAGATTTGACTAAATACTTCTTCGTCAGGTCTACAGCTATTATCTGCCCATCCTGTTCAAATCTGATAAGTTTGAATATATCGGCTATCGCCTGTGCGGCTTCCTTCACTCTTCCTTCTACCGCTCTCCATTCTTTAATATCGGATTTGGCCAGACGCTCATCTATAAGTTTCTCTTTTCTGGCCACTTCCAAATTCCTTTCAGCGCGGTCAAGATATGCCCTCTCCATCATGACATTTACCCAGTTATCTACTTCACCGGCCGTTAGCTGCCGCCAGTTGGCTTTAGCCGCCTTATCAACGACATCGCTCGCTCTGAGGATGGCTTCGATCTTCCCTGCGTCTTTTATCTTTCTCTCGTAGAACGATTTCACCCTCGAATTGACAACACCCTGACGATATATGCCGCTAAAATTCTCTCCGCACTTTTCACGGTAATTATCGATCTCGTATTTACTGAACGTAACGTTGGCCTTCTTGGCTTTTGCCTGAAGTTGCTCTACGCGCTTATCGACGTATCTGGCCTTTTCCATGTCGTACTCTATTCCTTTGGACGCGACGGCGACCACTCCTTGATCGACAAGTTCGTCCACCAATCTTCTTAGGTCCAGAATTATTTCGACATCGTTTATATTTACAATTTTTTGCGGTGGAAGCGGCGCATACTTATTATCGACTATAAATTCATCGGCTATCACGGAGATCTCTCCGGATCTATACATGCCGCCAAAGATAGCGGTTGCCTCTTTCCTTACGCGCGCTTCTTCAACCGGTGTTATAGGTCTGCCATAAGCCCTGGATTTTTTCTTCAGTTCTATAGCTATGTATGCCTCCAGATCCGCCACCTTAAGTTTCTCAGCCTGACTGACTATCTGAGGCGCGGTGAGCCCTTTGGCAGGCTTTGCTCTTAAAGCGTCCATCTTTTCGCGAACTCTTTTCCTGTATTGCAAGTGTTTTTCAAGCTGTTGCATCGCATTCTCATGCCCCGGCTGTCCGTCCTTAAGCTCCTCTTGCAGAAACCTATCCAGGCTAAGCAGCCCGCCGATATAGGCGCTTATATCGGATTCCGGAGCATTCTCATCGAACTTTATTCCGTTATAGAATTCATACTTGGGTTTCAGTTCACGTATCCTGCTCATCCTGTCCTTAAGACCCTCCGTCTCTTCCCACCCGTCCTTTATTCTGGATAAAGTGTAACCGAATAAGAACCCTACGCTCTTATTGCCCAGTGGATCATTGGCATTCGATGGATCGGGCCCGAACTTCACGCTTGAAGGATCGGCCTTGTCACGAAGTATAGCCAAAAATTGCCTCGCCTCTTCTTCAACCTTCACCACTCTGTTCAAGATATACGTCGCCTCAGCAGTAGTCCATTTATTGGTCTTCGCCAGATCGTAGAAACTCATCAGACGACCCATATGATCCGCATTGTCGACATTAAATTGCCTCGGCTTACCGCTTGCATCGGTAAGATCGTACACGTTCTCTATATACGGTTTTATCACTGTAAGATAATCGAACAGGTCTTTTATTGAGCCCGTTACCTGTTTCATTTCATCGCTGGTGAGAGGCCTCTCTTTGATCGCCTTTTTTATCTCTGCGTTCTTTGGCAGCCCCAGCGCGTATTTCACGAAGTATATGCCGTTACCGTACAACTGTCCTTCTCTTAATAATTTAACCTCTTTGGCTATCTCGTTATTCACATCCGCCAGCTTATCACCTGTCTCTTGAGACACAACTATCTGTATCTCGGCCATATAACCGTCGCGCCGGCTTATCAGGTCCCGTAACCTGGCTCCTGTCGGCAGATCCGCTAATCGCTTCTCAGTATAGTCACCGTAGAACTTGCCAAATCCCGCTTCGTCCTTTTCGCTTATTCTACTTAAGATCGCCAGGAAGTTATCAAATCCCGTATATGTGTTTCGACCCTCCGAATATATATCCCCCGTAAGAGACCTGAATATGTTCCATGTTTCGATCTTTCCGCGTTCTTTCTGGTCGCCGAATATGGTTAGGCCTTCCCCGAAACGGCTCTCTATTATCTTTTTCACTTCATGTATAGCGTCTATGCGCTCATCCGAAGTGATCTTATAAAACTCTTTTTCATCCAGATCTATTCCGGCCTCTATTATCCATTTGAAATAAGCTTTAAGCTCATCGGCTCCGGGCCTGTTCTTTCCTAAGACTTGACCCATCCTTTCGCTCTCGCCGATCTTCTCGTATTTATCTATATCGTCAAGAACACTCTTAATATTTACCTGTGGATTAGCCATCTTACGGCTTGCCGCGTAGCTAAGCATGCCTATAAGCGAGAGGTTAACTTTATCTCCCGCGGATTCCATCTTGCCGTCTTTGCTAATATCGTTAAGATAACTCAGCTGATCTATCGTCAGATATCCTTCATAGTGCTTGCCCCACCTTATTACCTGTTCTATCCTCTTAGCTATAGGAGCCGCCATATCCCCACCCTGGTCATAAGCCTGTGACATGAGCCCTAACTTGGCCGTCATCTCTTCGACAGAAAGTTTATGAGCGCTCCTATGCGCTTCAAAGAGAGCTATCCAGTCGCTTAAGTTCAAAGCGCGGTTATTGTCTTTATACTCTATGCCGAGCTTATCAAGTAGAGACGTAATAGCTTTCTCATAGCTATTTGGTATAGCTATGCGCGCGGCATGAACAGGTTTCCAGAAAGGTTTCTCTATGCTGTCAGCTAACTGGACTATCCGCGCTTCTTCTATTTTCGGCGCGGCGGCTTTTTTGACCGCCATTTCCAACTTATCTTTATTAGCTTGTTCCAGCTCCGCCTCTGCCATCGTCCGGGCTTTCAATAATTTATTCAGGTCGTCTCTCTGCCGCGCAAGCCTGACATTCTCTTTCCCGGATGGAGCCTGGGCGCTTACCTTAGCCGTGGCTCTGATTTGCTCTCTCTCGAGGCCTTCAAGCTTTTCGGGTGTGAGTCCGTATAATTTGAGCTGCGCGCTCACTAAAGCGTAGATCTTCATATAACCATTCTTCGCGCTCACATACTCTATCTGCGCCAGCTCGGATCTCTCGATCGCTTCCCTATACCACGGTTTTCTGCCATCCTTGAAGTCTTCCTTGTCCTTATCGAGCTCCCTCTTGCTGTATAAAAGCGCTTCTTCGGCGCTCTCCAATACTTCGTATGCGCGCGAAAGATTGGCATGCAGGGCGCTAAGCTGATGTTTCACTTCCAGGATCGCGGCTTCAGTCTGCTCCCGGACAAGCTCGCTCTTTAAGCTATCGGAGATACTCTGGGCTTTGAGTTTTCCTCCGTCGAATATGGCCTTTCTGGCTTCGATGCCTATATTCTGGGTCATCAATCCGAGTATACTGACGACCTTTACCTTCGGCAGTATCCTGTCTAATCTGCTGTCTTCGAGCCTGAAACTGGCTTTCACCTTCTCCAGCTCCATAGCTTTTAATCTTGCATCCTCAGGCAATGAATCTACAAGAAGCTTATTGACGCGATCCGCAAATACGGGAATATCTCTCTGTATGATTTCGGATGCTACTTCCACATCAGGACTGATGGTCCTGTTAAGTGTCTGCAGGTTGAATGTGGCTATCCTCAGCTCATCCTGCGACAGCGCTAAAAATGAATCCGCCTCTTTCAGGGCGTCTTCGGGACCGACCAATTGACGGGGATCGGACAGGAATGCGGACCGGACTGTCTTCAGATCGTTCTCCCGGTTTCTCTTCATCTCTTCCGCTAACACTACCATCTCTTTTGCCCGTAGTAAGTCATACGCCGCGGCCCTCACTGTAAGGGTCGCCATGAAGTCCGCCTGACGCTTCCGGTATTCGGCTATCCTTTCATCGGCGCTGGCTATATGCATGCTGTTTCTGAATAATTCGTTGAACAGATACTCGAACCTTAGCCCTACATCGAGCTGATATGTGGTCATTGTGGTAGAGCTTATGATGTTTGACGCGGCAGCGCCTGTCGACTCTCGATTAAAGCTGCCCATCGCGTAAGTGCCTACGGTCAATCCGTTCCAGATGAAACTACTACTCTCAATCTGCCTTATCCTTTTGGCCATATCAAGATCGACAGACGCGTTCACGTCTTCGGAAGTCACCGTCGCCGGGTCTTTTATCAATACACGCTGCCTGTGCTTATCCGTCAGCTCAACATTTAATCTGTCAAGCATCTTATCCCCGCCCAACTCATTAAATGTAAGGCTCGCTTCGAGCTCTTCCCTGCGCGCTTCCTGTAATTCATACGTCAGTTTCGCTATATCATGCTGAACATATAATACATCCAGGGTACCCTCGAGCTCGGTTTTTTCAACTTGTTCCTTTGTCATCCTATCTAAGTCCGCCTTGGCTTCTTCCAATTTTTTGCTGATGAGATCGGCGCTCTGCGAGCTTATCTTCATTTTTACCTTGGAGACCCTTATGCCGTTATAAAGACCAATCTTAGCGTCATCGTGTACGCGTTCGCTCTTCTTTACGAGCCCCGCGGCGCTCGCTTTGTCTACGCTTATACTGCGATCTTTCTGCATATTGAGAAGCTCCGCGTACATATAGAGGCCTCCGGTATCAACAGCTACATCTATCGGGATCCCATAACCACCGTCAGCCATATATTGTACGGCTCTGGCTATTCTGAGATCATTATTCACGCCGTCTATCATCTGTTGAACGTTGTAGCTACCATTTATACTCTCATTTAGAAAAACTTCGAACTGCCCGTCATCACCGGACAGTATGCCAGACCAGTCGAACTCGGATTCTGGAACGATACCAAGCGCCATCTTATACCCGGTTATATGCTCCTGCAGCGCGGAATCGAGCCCGTCTATCCTGCCCTTTGCCTGAGCGATCAAAAGCTCTATTTTTTTAAGTCTCTCCGCGTTTCTGGGGTCGACAGCTACCGCTGCGGTTAACTTATACGCTATCTCTCCCAATACCTTAAGTCCGTCGGCCTCCTGTTTCTTTTTAAGCTCCACAGACCTGATAGCGATCTGCAGCCTGGTAAGGCCGTCCGCAACCGAATTCTTAACGCCCGTTTGACGTATAACGGCTTTTGAGTAAGCCTCTCTGAACAATTTCACTTCACCAAAATAGTCCTTACCCACTCTTATCTTTACGGTCGCACCTATCGATAAAGGATACGCGCCGTCTACATTGACGCCTTCTATATCCAGAGTGCTCCTCACCGGGAAGAGCCCGAGAATCTTTTCCTGCACAAAATCATTCGCCTTGTCTATCAGCTCATTAAGCCTGATCACTTCTTCGTCTATACTCCTCTGTACCGTTTTATATTGCTTCGCGCGATCCTGGAAATTCTTTATAGTGCCGGCGGGATCCTTCTTAAACTCTTTCTGGAAGCCGTTTTCTATAGCGGTGCGCTCTTTCAAAAGGCCTTTCAGCCTGTCGGCCCCGTCTATCTCCACCAGTTTCTGTTCAAGCGCCCTTTTTGAAGCTTCGATTTCATTCTGAGATCTCTGTATGCCGGAGGAATGCTGTAAAGCGTACGATATATCTCCTGCAAGCGTCGTCGATACGTACCTGGACTCCGCTCCCGGGGCTTTAGACAACTGGCCTGTAGTCTCCAGAGCTTTCACAAAATCCTGATTGATCCTGAACTTAGCGTCCAAGGCCGTTGTTTCAGAGGTCAGCCCTTTAGTGATAGACGCTATCTGTGCCATCAGGCCCTGGAAGTTTGACCGTTCGAATATGATGGAGTCCTGGATAGAATGGTACTCTCTTAAAGCGGTCTCGACATCGCTTAAAGGTATCTTCTGCTTATCTTCCGCGTACGCCCTCTTCTTGGCCTCCAATATCTGCCGGGCGTTATTAGAATCCCTGTCCAAATTTCCAATTCTTTTGATGGATTCGTCGATCTTTCTCTCAAGTTCTTTCTTTGTAACATTGGACTTGTAGACAAAATCCTCATATTCGTTCATAGCGTTCAACGCCCTGAGCATCAATATTCTCGAGTCGGTCTTATCGTCCTTGCGCAGTTCAAGGGCTACTCTCGAACCGAATATCAAATCCGTCCCGAACATAATCTTGAGCATGAACTTTATAGTGAGTTTCTTATTTGCTTCCGCCAGGGCGTAGTTCAATTGCTCAAGTTCCGTCAGCTTCTCACGGAGAAGCTCGGAGGTGCTGTTAAGCGTCTCGACAAGCCCGAAGCTTTCCTTAATGTCTTTCTGGACCGCTTCCTCGATACTGATAACGTTCTTATCCAACTTTCTCCAGGCTGTGAAGTCTCCATTCAATGTAATTGCATCGCCGGGTTCCAGGCTCATCAACTTCTTTAACTCGCCGATGGCCTCATTTATGACATATTGCTGGCTTCTTATTATATTTTCGAGACCTTTGACGGCGGCCCGGCGCTTCGCCTTGGTGTGTTCGACGCCCCCTTTCTCGCTGGCCGCGGCTCTGGCCTCTATCCATTTACGGTAGGCTTCAAGCTTGCTCTCGGTATTCTTCTTAAGCTCGGAAGCCTTAATATACTTCGTCTGTAACGCGTATATCCTATTCAGAAGCCCCTGAACTTCCTGCGCCTGCAATAACTTCTGGAGAGCCTCTCTCTGTCTGGCCATCTCTTCTTTAACCGGACCTGTCGGATTTTTTATATAGAACCTTATCTCTCCACCCGCCCTTACTCCGCCCAACAATCCGGCTTCTATTATAACGTCGAATTGGAAGTTGCTGTCCGAAGTAAGCACGATACCTTCCTGCCTGCCTATCTCGTTCAACAGATTATAGCCGCCTATGCTGCCGATAGATCTTGAGAATATGCCTCCAAATGTCAGATCGGAGTAACCGGTCTCTCTCATGTCCGAGAATAACCAGCCTTTTTGCCGCAATGTGGCAAAATCGCTATACTTGTCGATAATCCTTATCTTATTGCCGTCGATGCTTCTCATAATGGCGTAAGGTACGCTTTTAGGCTCGAAACCGCTGGCCGGAGAAGTCCCTACGTCTTTCTTATCAAACACTCCGGATGAGAGTCCATAAGAAGTCCACCAGGCGCCGTTACCATTGGTATAATAGAGTTTCTTGGCTTCGTTGTAGTTTATATCGAACGTCTCGCCCTTCGGGCTTGTAGCGCGGTACTCTCTTCTGATGACGATCCCAGCCTGCTCGGGAGCTTCGGCTGAAAGTCGGGTGGCTTCGAGAATTACGGCTTCTGACAGTCCAGCAACCGGCGCAACGGTCATAGGCGAGGTCGGCCTGAATTCGGCCAGTAAGTATTCCGAGGCTTTCTCCAGGGCGCTCCGTATAATGGGCTCTGCGGAAACGCTCGGTGCCGGCCGCATCTCATTTATAGCCTTCTCCACGGCGGTGTTCACATCGTCAATGCTCACCGTCTGCGCCCTGCCTTTCAACGAAGCGTAAATGCTTTCGGCGAGATGGTCGGAGAGGAAATTGCTCTCGAGATAGTTCTTCGACTCGGCGCTTAACTTGTTATCGCCGTAAATGGCGTATTTAAGCGCGCCGTTTATTATGGTGGCCAGTATAGATATCTTCTGCCTTATTATGTCGTCGGATATTCTTGTGATTTTAGCGTCGGCTATGCCTACCCCGTCGACTTCATTTATCAGAATCGGTTTAGGCGTGTATGGAATGGCCTGTATAAACGGAGCCGGTGCCATGGGCACGGTATGCGGCGGAGCGAGGCTTTCGCGCGGCTCGACCGAAACGGGCATTGCTTTGTCATCGAGCGATAACAACTCTCTTATTAAAGAGGTGATCGTCTCACGGCCGACTTTTCCATCTATTTTCGCGAGGCCGCGATCTTTCTGAAATTTTATAACAGCCGCTTCAGTCTCCGGTCCGAACCTTCCGTCAACTTTATACCTTGGCAGTTCATAACCGAGAGAGGTCAAGGCGCTTTGGATAATTTTGGTCTTCGGATCAAAGGCAGGGCCCCTGACCTTCTTTATGACATTACCCTGATTTATAAAGTTTGCTACCGCTGATATGCGGCTCGCGACGGCGGTATTATTCTCCCGGGCGTATTTTAAAGCATCCGCGAGGTCCGCGAACTGCGGCATCTCTCTCTTTACGTGCGCAGGCAGCGTTTCTGCTTTGGCCTGTTGAATTTGCGGCGGCGCGCGCGCATCGAGGCCTTTTGCGAAATACTTCTGCAAAAACACATACATGGCGTCTTGTTTAGCGTAACCGTTCGGTGAGAAGACCCTGTTATTTACATAAAGATTAGGCATGAGCCCCTCGAACATACTGCCATCCCACGAGGGGATGAAGTAGGCGGTCTTGACGCCTTCTGTTGTATCGATATGATGCTTGTAGTAAGGGCCGTCCGGCTTCTGCGCCTGCCAATCCCGTTCTTCAGGCAAAGTCTTGGGTGTATTCGCCCAGGCCTCTTTACCTATGTCGCCTTTACCTATAGCTATTAAGAGCGTGGGGCGGATTTCGGTATATATAAGGCCGTAGTGCGATTTTGTCAGTCCGGTATTTTCGTCATACCCGTTGGCAAATTTCCGTTCATTCCTGTCGTACAGGCTGTCAAACTTCATATCCGCTACGATCGCGTCCGCGGTACTTTTGAATTCCGGAAATGTCTCACCGGCGACTATGAGGCCCGCGGCAAGCCATCCGTTATCTACGGTGGAAATATGCCTGTCCCCTTTCGTCACGGATTCCAGATCGTCGGTATGATAATAATTCCGGAACAGCCCGTTCCACTTATCCAGTTTCTTAAGGGTATTTATCGTGTTGGCTATCCTTGTCTTCGCTTCGGCTTCGGTAATAAAGCCCATCTCTTTTGCGCCGACGACACTGGTGAGGTATAGTCCGATATCCGTTACCGAAGTATAAGTGGCTGCAACGCCCGAATCTATCTTATTAGGCGGCAGCCAATTCGTCCCGGCATTAACGTTATCTCTGAAGTAGCCCCAGGTTTTCTCGGCGATCCCGTTAAGCCTCTTCCTGTCCTTATCAGAGATGTCTCTGTCAAGTGATAGTCCAGAGGGATCATCTATCTTTTCAAATTTTTCGCCTAACAGGCCAAGTGACTTTGAGACCCTGGCATTCGAGGCAAAACGGTCCTGGATCGTCCCATCTTTTATATAATTGACCATAGCTATGAAACTCATAGCCTGGTTAACCGCGACATACTGGGAAGAGACGGCCCCGGTCTTTGCATTAACGGAATCATAAGCGCCGTATTTACCGAAGATCTGAGGATAGAGCCTGAGCATCTCATTTATGTTGCTCATCGCCTCGGAAGGGGCAACGTCGAGAGCCAGGAAGATAGCGTGAGGAGCCATTACTCCGTTTCTCGCGAAAGCGTAGCCCTCGTCATTCTTATTCTTACTGCCGAGAGGCGCGCCCGCCCTTAAATATTTTGTTGCGTCCGAAGGATCGTTTACCACTGAAGTTCCCCATACAGGGAATCCCATCGGGATCAATGTCGGCTTAAGGGCAGCCGCCTCCTGCGCAGTAACTTTAGCTTTTATAGCCTCGACTTCTGCTTTAACTTTAACTTCATCTGCCTGTTCCGCAGCAAGTTTAGCTTTAAACTTCTCGAACTCTGCCCGTTGCGCAGCAAGTCGATCCGCTATAACCTCGGCTTCGACAATTTTAACAGCGGGCTGTGCCACCTCAGCAATAGTCGCGATATGCCCGTCCATAACATCATTGACTACATTTCCGATATTCCTGCCCAGTCTTTCAAACCCCGCGAACTGTTGCGAAGAATACGCGCTTATGGACTTGTTGGCCGCTACGGTAGCCTGGCTCACAGCGCCTTCACGAAGGGCCGCTTTTGCATTCTGGGCTTGCGCTGAATAAGCGGCCTGTGGATAGACCACCATCGGCGTAATTCCGGCCGATAGCATCAGCGCCTGAGAGCTCATTCCTGAGATGGTTTCAGACACCCTGCGGCCCGTGGCCTTCTCTATGTTAACACTGTATCTATTCACGAGGAACGTGCCGATCGATACCGCTGCCACAAACACCAACGACGGCATCAATCCTCCGAATAATATAAATGCGGCCGGTAATGACATGGAATACATCATGATATTGCGCGAACTCGGCACAAACGACTCCGCGAATGTTCTCCAATAACTCTGGCCGGCGCGCTTAGCCTCCAAAGCTATCTTCCTGGCTTGGACCACCTGCAGTATGATCATCGCAATACCGATAACCGCGATCGGAGCAGATATGAGCGGCATTATTATACTCATGGAAAACATGGAAGGAGCTCCGAATATAGCCGACAAGGTCATGAGGCCCAGTCCTGCAAGGATACCCAGGGCTCCTCCTGCGTATACCGGCCAACGTTCCCTATATGATTTCTTTTCGATGCTTCTGGCTGCTATACCGGCGCCTATTCCGGTTGCGATTATAACGCCGAGCGATATCAGGGTCGCTGCGATAGCTCCGCCGCCAACCTGAAGGGCAAATGCGAGGCCTATCGAGACGGCTATCGCGCGCACAAATGTATTGAGTCCTGCCTGGAAACGCGTTGGCGTTATATCCCTCACGGTATCGAGTTTCGATTTGAATATCATCAGAAGGGCAACGTTAGCTATAAGGGCAAGGGTTACGGTAGCCAGAGCCAGCGGAAGCGCGGGCACCGCCAACGATCCTATAGTAAGTATCGGATGCGCTATCGCGGCTATCAGCGTGCCGCCGCCGACAAAAAGGCCGGGGCCCGCCAGTATCTGTAAAGCGATTATGCCTGCCCATCGGCCGAAAGTTTTGAAAAATTCGCCTCTACCAACGCCTACCGTAAATCTCATGAAGTCGGTATTGGACCTGTCGATCGCCCCTATCTTCTTACCGTAGAGCTGCCTTAAATAGACAGCGGCTATGAGCATCATCGCGGCGGCGACTCCGGTCAACAGCGGCTGCGCCGCAAGCGCAGTGATCAAAGGTTGAAGTATATCGCCTGCCAGAGATGAGATACCAAACTTAGCCACCAGAAAACCTGTTCCCAAAACCATAGTTATCGCGGCGACAGTCTTCACGAAATTCTCCGAAACGACATCGCGTAATTTTCTCTTCGGACTCTCCGCGACATTTGTAACTTCATCTCCCATATTCTGCGATATGATGGCTGTGATGAAGGCCTTGGCGTCGTCCATTCTCGAGTCGAACGTCCTGGCAAGTAACGCCAGGTTAGCGATCTCCTTGTCGAACTGTATGAGCGCCGCGCGGAATCCCAGCCTCGCCTCGCGGGCCAGGTAATCGAGCCTCTTTCTGATAGCCTGCTGTTCTGTTTGGAACCTGCTCAGCTCATCCGTCAAATTTTGCACGGCTAACTGTCTCAAGATGTCTATCTTCTCATTTAGAAGATTTATATTCTCATCATCACTAAGTGCTTTACCCTCTTTAATAGTGTTAATCACGATGCCGTCATAAGCGCCAATCGCCTTAAGGAAACTTATAAACCCTTCGCGCGTGGCCATAACATTAAGAAGGTTCAGTATCTTTTCCTGGTATGCGAATACCTCATCCTCATATTCACGGCGCCTCTCATCGCTACGGTTCCTCTCGCTCACGATCCTGTCTCTGATCTCAGATATCAGGCCTGGCTTAATCACTTTTCCATCTGATGCCACAATGCCTTCTATGGCGATCGTATCGTCTGTTGCCACCGCTTTGCGCAGCCCTACGATTTGCTGATCCAGAAGCGTCGAATGCTCCTTAAATATAGCTTCGTCAAAAGAGAAAAATCCTTCCCACGAACCCTCATTGGCGCCTCTATCGGCGCGGCCCTGCGTCTGTATTTCAAACGCCTCCGCTTCATCAAGATAGGTCGATATGACATGCAAACCAGGCGCATCCTTGTCCAGCGGAGGGACCTGCGGGCCTTCAGTACCGTCGTTATTGAGGATACAACCTTTTACCTCTATGTCTATGCCGCGGTGGGCTATATTCGTGACTATCGTTATGACGTTGGCGTAACCGGCCTTCGCTATATTTGCGGAGAACTCGTCCGCGTTCCTACCGCTGGCGAGGTTTATAAT
This sequence comes from Candidatus Omnitrophota bacterium, assembly GCA_018823705.1. Taxonomy (GTDB): domain Bacteria; phylum Omnitrophota; class Gorgyraeia; order 2-01-FULL-45-10; family 2-01-FULL-45-10; genus CAIMPC01. The sequence goes on from JAHJHP010000089.1 coordinate 23,842, forward strand.
GATCTTCTTTTCGTCAATCAGCTCCGCAAGATTAGACTTTATATACTCCCTCAGATATTCCATATCGGTATCGGATTCGACTTTTATAAGGATGGGCTGGTTAGCGTTGATCCTCGCAGGAAGCGCTGCGACCAACCCTTCCCACTTCCCTTTCTTCGTATCGAATCCCTTGTGACCAGCCGACTTATCAAGTCTTCTGGATTCGCCCTGTATCTCCGTCACGGTCTTCTTATTCCCGGACTTATCCTTATATATGGCCTCAAAACGATCTCTCTCCATCGTGCCGCTGGCGCCGGCATAATCTGTGATCATATCTCCCGAGAGGAACTGGCTTATCGTCATAGACATCGAGGTATATGTCTCCCGGGTCAAGTCCGCGTCATCGATGCCGGCGGCTATCTCTACGGCCTGTTGCAAGCCTTCGCCGAAGGACATACCGGTCTTTCTCGCGTTCGTATTTTCATCGCGGATATCGATGCCGACAAGTTTTCCGCGGGCGTCAAGGCGCTGGAAATACTGCTCGCCCTCTCTATAGAAGAGATTTGCGTTCAGCGCGTCGATAGCAAAAGCCTTCCAGTTCTTCATCGCCATTTTGGCAAGCTCAGCATCGTCTTTGAATAATTCCCCGATCGCTTTTCGGACCGAGCGTTCTCCGCCATCCGTCAGATACGCTTCCCTGGTTCCCTCCGGAGCATAATACAGGCCTTTATCTTCCAGTATCACGCTCTTTACGATATCGTTTATCGCCCTCCGCATGGCCAGACGATTCAGGGCGTCGGTCATCTCATTACCGGATATGATACACGGCGTCGCGCTTCCGAAGACGAGCGTGAGATCCGCTTCATCGAATAATGCAAAATACTTATTTTTATTCATCGTCGGAGTATCAGCGCCTATCTTCTCCTTCATATGACGATGAACGAACCTGTCCCATTTGCCGTATATGATATCGCAACGAGTGAACACTTCCTCTACGGTAGCTTCTCTCCCCGATCCATTCTCGAATATCACGCCGCTCTCCGCAATGCTTCCGTCGGGCATAGCCCTTGGAACTATAAATCCGGCAATGGCGCCGCATCTGGACAATATAACTCCCATCTTATCCTGCGACATAGCCTGCTCGGTAAGATTGTCTTCATGAGTCATTATCAGGACTTTTTTACCTTCTTCTCTGGCTTTTCTGTATTTTTCAACCATCTCAAGCGCCGTTCCGGCCAGCATCAATGTCTTGCCTCCGCCTGTCCTTAGTTCGGCAAAACTACCCGCTTCCATCGCCTTAAGCGCTTCCAGCTGGCCTTTCCTGTAACTCAGTCTATCAGCGGGTATACCGCGGACTTCTCCGAACGCTCGGAGCATCTTCTCTTGTATATCTGTCATGATTACAGGCGCCGGCGCAGTCAGAACTTCCGGTGGTTGAACAATAACGACCTCGACAGGCATTACCGGCAAAGCAGCTTCAAGTTCACCCGATAAGGCATCTCTCTTCGCCTTAAATCCGGCTAAAATCTTTTCCCTCACGTCCTTCCTGCGAAGATCCAGTGAGAGTTTTTTCAGTTCAGCTCCCCAGTCACGGGCGTAGGCGCGCTTCGCGTATTTGGCAACCAGGAGCGGTATCTTTCTCTGTAATATCTCCGGGCTTTCGCCTTTTGCAAGAAGGGCTTCATATTCCGCGGCCATGCGTTTAAAATTAGCGTTATTTATTGCGGGTTCTCTTTCGAGGAAATCGAGATAGGCTATTCTCTCTTCCGGGGATACTTTATCGCTGCACAGGTACTCCAATGTTTTACTTACTACAAATATCTCCTCATATAATTCATCATAGAGCTCAGTTTCTCGCGAAGGCAAGGCGTCACGGGCCCTGTGGCCGCGTAATAGATCGTGCAGCTTTTCGTGGTAAACCGATAACGCCACAGCCATCTGGCTTCCAAGTGACGGCTGTTCCGCGGCGGCACGCCCCAATATCTTGACCGATAGCTGGATGCCCTGTTCCTCTAGCGCGGCTAGCTCTGATATGTTTTCATAGACCTCTACGTTTACGGGCGCCGCGCCAAGCTCTGTATCTAATATTCCATTTGCTTTGTTCAGGCCCTTATCCAGGTTCTCTCTCTGGATCTCTTTAAGGTCAGCTGTATCGATCACGATCGGCGCTATCTCTTTGCTCTTAACCGGAGCCTTCACCTTAATGAGCTCCCGGCGTCGCCTATCGGCAACTCTGCGGTTCTGCCGCCTGTTGTTTTCGAGGTATTTTTTCGCTAACCTTATGGCAAATGCTATGGGTATGATTGTGTATATCCATGTCGCCAAACTCAGCAACCCGAATACCCAGCGCTGACCGAGGTAAGCTACGCTCAAGCTTTCGAGAGACACGTCCATGCGCAGTATCTTTTTAAAGAACTCCTTCTCGGCATTAAACGTGTCTATCTCGTATGAAGGTACATCCTGAAAAATAATATTTAAAATATTTTTTATGTGCCCCAGCGTCTTGAGGTAAAGCCCGAAATATCCCCTGGCAACATCACCTTTCTTGTGGTGGACGGCCTCATGGACGAGCGTCCAGACTTTACTGATAGTGTTATTCTGCTCTTTAAGCTCTATACTTGCCCCGCGGGGGGTACGCGCTATCATGCCAAAGAAATTTTCACCCTTTGTGGAGCCGGAAAACCAGTTGGTCTCCACAATCGTGATGCGCACGTTATTGTCTTCAAGATATTTATAAGTGGCCGGGTCGAGCGCGGATAGCGCGAAGAGCGTCTTCTGCAGGTCTTCGACCGGCATCGATCGCCCGGTCTTCTTATCCGTCATCGCCTTACTGCGTATATATTGCGGCAGGCTCGTCTTATCAACGGACGCCCACATTTCATCGATGATCTTATTTATCTCCTTGATCCTTCTGTCCGGCATAGACCTATTACCGTGACCGTCATCCGGAGCGTTAAGCACAAGCTTGCCTCTGTCAACGTACGCGTCAAGGAGGAGGGGATCCTCTCCGGTGGTGAGGTTCGATGCAATGTTCTTGAAATATGTATACGAGGCCATCTTTTCAAAATAACTGCCGATGGCCCCCCGGAGCTTCTCCTGGTCGAGCGAAAATCGCTTCGCGCCTTGCGTAGATGTAGACACGGCAAGCTGAGCCGGCGGGGCGGCTTTTACCGGAAGAGCGATCGTTACCGGAGCGACAAGCTGAGCCTTTTCTATCCGGAGTGTTACAGGCGAAATTTGCGCCGGAGCGGCCATCGAAGGAATGACGCTTGATATGAGCATGTATAGCGAAAGGACGAAGAGCAATAAGGCCTTAATGAAAACGGGGCCAACTTTCCTGCTAACTTCATCCGTAAGTCTTTGGGTGTCCAGTCCAGCTTTGCCGGTTTTGGTTATTTCATAAAATTCTACCGTGCCGGCACCTTTTGACTTTACCACTTTGAAGGATTCTCCCTCGAACACCTCTTTAAGCACAGGGTTTGCCATAGAGCCGATTATATAGAGTTTTCCGCCGGCTTTTAACATTCTGCGAATTTCTTTCGCAATTCTGGTGTAATATTCGCCTTCCGAAAACGGAGTCTGGCCCGCCGCAAGTTTGGAGTCCCCTTCATACATGTCATAGCATTCCGTGTTGAAGAAGTTTACGGATATTATAGTGTCAACAGAGCCATCGGCTATCTTCTGTGAATTATCCTTTGTAATATCCCCCTGGAATAAGTTATTCTCCTCATCGAACGGTGAATATTCCAGGCTAAACCCTATAAGCTTTGCGCCCCTCTTGTTTGCTTCTGTCCGTAAAGAGTCAGTAAAGCTTCTCTGTTCGCCGCCGGCCAAATGTAAAACCACGCCATCTTTCGGTATAATGCTGTTCATGACAGCTTCTTCAGTAGCTCCTGTTCTACGTTGCGTCTCCATAACAAATACTTTGAAGATCCCTCCAGCAGCATAACTTGATATATCGAGTCTTCTTTGGTAAGCTTCCATTCTTTGAGGCAACCAGGTTACCTCGCCCAACACTATCTCTACCGCTTTCGGATCTCCCTTAATCACGTCCATTTTAAATCCTTTATCAGCCAGGAGGTCCATAACAACAGCATTATAGTTAGCCGCGTATCCCCTATCACGCTTTTCTTTGATCCTGGCATAAAATTCTTTCAAAAATGTGTCACTTAAAAATATGCCCTTCAGCTTCATCCTATCAGCGTCCGTAAGCTGAGTTATGAGGGTTGGCGCAATAACTGGCTTTACGATAATCTCAGGGATCGGAACTACAGGCGCTTCGGTTACGACTGGCTTCTCCGTCGCGGCAGCCTGCGGAGCCAGTTCCGCCATAATTCTGTCCGCGATCGCCTGCTGCTCTGCCGCGTCCAAGCCTTTCAAACCTTTGCGCGGTATCTCAAGTTCAATCTCGGCGAGTATCTTATCCCGATCAAGCCCTTCCCGCTCGATCCTATCCTTCACAGTAACTACTACTGCGTCTATCTTTTTCTGTCTGTCCGTTTCTTCAAGTACTCCTATTCTAGCGGACAGGTCTTGTATGCGTTCCGCTACCGCTGCGGGTATCTCTTTAGCGCCCGGGCGTTTCTCTGCCACCGGCTCCTCTTGCAGAATATCGAGGCCCGTATAATCCAATATGATCTCGTGGACAAGATTTTGAAGTATTTCAGGGGTAAGCGGCTTGACTCCTGCCTCATGGAATTCAGCGCCCTCTATCTCGAGCAACATTTTGTAGTCTTTGAGGTATTGTTCAGCCGCAGCCTTCATCTCTCTGCCGGCGCTCGAGGGATTAACTTGCTGCCTCTTCTTGAACGACAGGACAGCCGTGTTTACATCCGTGGCGCCTGTAACGGATTGCAGCAGGGATGCGATCAAACTATCGGCGAGCCTTGCCTTTAGCTCTTTAAACTCCGGACTATTGAGCACCGTTTTTAAATTCTCTCCCGCCAGAATGCGGTTATCGACATTCTGGTTGAGTTGGCTGATTCCGGCAAGATAAGCGCTCGCGGCTATGAAATACTGTCCGCTCTTAAGAAGCCTCTCGTAGGGAGCTGTCTTATTTGTGAGGATCGCTATATAAGGCCTCTCTCCCTTGGAGGCATCAAATTTAGGCAGTATCACGATGTAGGACGTCCGGTTCTGCCTTAATAACTCAGTGATACCCTGTGAATGGTAACCGCCGGTTATGAGCGCCGCCACATTCTGGCCGCGCTCTTTCATGGTGGCGATCGTATTGGCGAGTATGGCGCTGTTTCTCTTCTCGGCCGTCCGGTAGAACTCCATCGCCTCCGGCAGGTCATTGAATATCTTATTGAGGTCGAAGCCTGCGTTTATGGTAACTCCATACTTTATCGAGGCGTCCCTTATGAAAGACGCCACAAACTTCGCATTGCATTGCCCTATATGCTCTGAAAGATAGCTAAAATTTCCGTTCGTCAGTTTCAGGTCGAATAGGTCGCTCAAAAATTCCATGCACTTCGTTATATTGTAAAGCCTCTTCTGGTATTCGTTCGTAAAGAGCTTCTCTTTTATCCGGTCCTCGAAATCTCCGGCCTCTTCAAAGATCGCGGTCAGGTCTATCGATTCATAGAGTGTGATATAGTTTGTGTATGCTATCAGATCCCCGTATGGAAACGCATCTATGTGGGCTTTTTCGGCCTGCTCCTGCAGGAATACGTAATATTCGCTGTTGGAGATCTTTCCGGTTTTGTATGAGAGTGATTTCAGGACGAGTTGTTCGAGGTCCTGTTTGATAGCTTTTTTGCTGAGCGCATCTATGAGGGCATCTCTCTCTTTATTGGCTTTTTCGAAACTGATGCCCTTCTCCAATTTTAGCGACTCAACGAGCCTGGTCAGGTTCTCGTAGGCCCTGTAGTCGGTTCCTGTCTTCGCGGCCAGGCCTTTTACCAAATCCCACCGCTGGGTGAATGTAAGCTTGCCGTTCTTATGCAGGACCGAATTGGTGGTGAGGTCTTTTAGCTCCTGAGAATATATCTTGTCCTGGAGGCTCTTAAGCGCTGAGAGAAGCTTATTAATATCGGCTCTGATCTCGCTGTTTGCCGTATAAACCGCCCTGAACTGCTCTAAATTTTCCTGATACAGCGGCTTATCTTCAATGCCATATAGTGACACCGGCTTATTTGAGGTAATAGCGAAGAATTCGCCGGCGGACATTCTGCCTTCTTTTACGAGGTAGCTTGCGGTGCCTTTTCTGACGTTTTCATTTGAGAATGCTCTTAAAATGGAGGTGTCCAGATAGCCTGAGGAGCCTTCCACGGCTACCAGCTTAAGGTCATAATTAGTGACTAATGACTCAAGGACGGAAGCGATCGATTCCTGGGCGCCGAGGGACGAATGGGCGTCCTGAATGTTGATAATAGTCCTGTCTCCGGGGGCGGTATATACTTCCTTGGTAACGGCTACGTCTTTGGGAACGCTGATAGGGCTGTTTACATTGACGGGCGGCTCAAAAGAGAGGTTTCCATTCTGTCCTTTTGACCAAATGGGGGCGCCGTCCTGCGCCCATATGATATCCTGATTTATGAATGTGATTACGAGGGTTATCGCTATCGCGCGGATCCATCTCTTATACCGCGGACTTTGTAAATCCATGATCAAAGAGTTGGAACCGAGTTCTTCCCTCGTGGAGGCGATATTTTTCTCAACGCTCCTGTTATTCATCCGGATTTACCCCATTTAAACTAATTACTGTATACCGTTATAATAGAGAATTATGTCTTGGTGCCGTTTCTATTCATCATTACTAGTATTTCGTAGCTACCTTTTCGTTCGTGTTTACATATAAAGTATATCATAGTCGCCACCTTTGTCAATACTTAATATCTACCTTTTTTATGCTTTAATTTATAGGTGTGAAAAATGAGATAGCCCCATTCAGCACGAAAAATAGGGACAGCGCCCATTTTCCTGTAATCATTCTTCGGAAAATGGGCGCTGTCCCTATTTTTCACCACGCGGCTTGAAGATATGGATATTTGCTAATAAAGCTTTGAGGCGGATTCCAGCATTTTCAGATACTACATATATGCTCGGTATTATAAGAAGCGTAAGGACCGTGGAACTGATCAGCCCTCCCCCGACGGTTATTGCCAGCGGACTCCATAGGTTAGACCCTTCCGTAGTGCTCATAGCCATCGGCAATAATCCGAGAAGAGTGGTTATCGTCGTCATGAGTATCGGCCTGAGCCTGTCTCTGGATGCCGCTATTGCCGCTTTTATGTAATTGGCCTTCTTTTTGCGCAGTTGGTTTATGTGATCTATCAAAAGTATCGCGTTATTCACCACGATACCTCCGAGCATCATGATCCCTACCAGAACGCCCATCCCAACCGACTTGCCGGTTAAATATAGGGCTATCGCAACACCTACAAGCGCCAGCGGCACAGAAACCATTATTATGAAGGGCTGGTAATAAGACTCAAATAGAGACGCCAGCACAAGATATATAAGCACCACTATGAGCCATATTATTATCTTGAACTGTTTCTGGGTGGCCATCATAGTAGGGTAGTTTCCGCCAATCCTGTAGTAATAACCATCCGGGAGCCTCAGGTCTCCGAAAGCCTCTTTCGTGAGATCGGCCGCTTTTGAGAGCGGATACTTACCGACATTGGCGCTAACCTGTATCATCCTTGTCTTGTTCTTACGCCATATTTCACTTGGCCCCAGGCCGTATTTGAAATCGGCTACCTGATCAAGGTATACCCTGTCATCGTTCTTATTCGTGAATATAAGCTTATGGAGATCTTTAAACGTTTTTCTGTACTTCTCGTCAAGCCTGGCTATCGTCTCGACCTCGCTCGCAGACGTATGGTAAAGGGTGGCGCGCAATCCTCGCATCTGGGCATGTACGGCATCAGCCACGTCGGTGACCGTCATATTAAATATATCTGCCTTCTTCTTGTCGATCTTAAGTCCAAGCTCGGGGCGGCCTTCTCTCATCCTTATCTTAGTATCCGTGAACCCTTTTACCGATCCGAGCCTGGTGGCCATCGATATCGCCACTTCACGCATAGTATCGTATTCGTAACCAAATAACTCTATTATAATCTCTTTCGTGCCCACCTCCTGCGCTTCCTCAAAATATATGAACGCCGGCTTCAGTTTTTCAACTTTCGGGCGCAATGTTTCGATGACTTCAGCAACAGACCGGCGACGCTTCAAAAGGCTCACGAGCTCCACATACACCTTGCTCGACCAGGGTTCGACGCGGGCGGAAAACGTCTTGACTTCGGGGATCTCCTTAACTATCGCCTCCACCTTTTTTACTATCACGTCCGTGGCGTCAAGTTTTGCGCCCGTAGGCAATTCTATAAATATTGTAAATCTGTTCTGCTCGGTCGTTCCCATAAATTCCATACCCAGCCTGCCAAGCCCGAATATCGCTATTATAAATGCTACAAAAGCTATAATATAAATGTTTCGGGCATTCCGTAAGACATAGATAACTCCTTTTCGCTGGGCCTTATACAGCATCCTCATAAAACCTACGACGTTGGCCTTACCGTATCCTTTTGGTATATCTTTGATCGAAAAGCGTATTCTTGAGGATAGGAGCGGCACAACCGTTATGGAAACGAAAAGCGATACGACGAGCGAGATAGTGACAGTCCAGGCGACTCCGCCGTAAAGCAGCTTGATCTCCTCCCCTACGAATACCATCGGTAAAAATACGACTATTGTCGTCAGAGTAGAAGCCCATATCGCTACCCATACTTCCTCCGCGCCCGCTATGCTTGCCGGCATTCCCGCCATGCCGTCCTCATTCTTCTTCAGGATGTTTTCGAAAACGACTATCGAATTATCGACAAGCATTCCCACTCCCAGCGCCAGGCCGAATAACGTCATGAAATTTATAGATAACTTCATCGACCACATAAATATGAAGGTGATGATGACCGATATGGGAATAGCCGAGCTCACTATCAGCACCGGCCTTACTTTTTTCAGTATCATCGCCGCAATGATCATCGCCCCCAGAATGGGGTATAAAAAATTGGGCGGGATGAATAGTATTACCAGTAAAAGCGCCGTGACAAGCACTATCATCTTCCTGTTCAGTTTTACCAGGAAATATAACAGCACGATTATTATCAGCCCCGCTCCCTGTAACAGCGCCACCTTAAGGTTCTCTATCGACTTCTGTATAAAGTCCGCCTGGTTGCTCGTTATGACAAGTTGCAGATCTTTGGGCAATGTCGCGCGTAAACGGTCTATCTCATCCACGACTGATTTCGCCACAAGGATGGTATTGGCGGTCGACTCCTTCTGCACGTATATTGAGACGACGGGGCGCACATTGACACGCGCATAACCTGTGGGATCCAGGTAAGAATCAAGCACTGTGGCAACATCTTTAAGGCGCACTATCGTTCCGTCCGGCGTGGCCGTTACCGGAATATTCTTTATGTCGTCCACCGACAAATAAAAGCCGATCGTCCGTATTATATATTTATCTTTAGCGCGCTCTATGTCTCCGGATAGCAGGTTCAGGTTATTGGCGCCGATCATAGCTATTATACGATCCAGCGAAAGATTATACGCCGCCATCCTCCGCTGATCGGCCTCTACGAGGATCTTTCGCTCTCTTCCGCCGGCAACCTCCGCGTCAGCCACTCCCGATATGCGTTTTATCGCCTCACGTACATTCTCGTCCACGATCTTCCGTATCTCTTCCGTTGTGCGCTTTAAACTTGTGATAGAAATGATGACTATCGGGACGTCCGACCGCTTGAATTGGGCTATAATGGGTTTTTCGATCTCTTTGGGAAGTTTGTTCTTCACGCGCGCGAACTTTTCGCGCACTTCCAGCGCGGCGAACTCCATCGGTATGCCCGGTTCGAAGCTCAGGACTACCGTGGATTCTCCTTCCTTGGATATCGACAGCATCTCTTCCAGGTGCGTGACCGTACCTACGCCCTCTTCGACGATCTTAGTCACCATGGACTCCACTTCCGTAGGAGGAATGCCGCCGCGCACCTCGATTATTATGCTTATCTCACCGAAGCTTATATTGGGGTATAGTTCGACCGGCAGCTGCATGAGGCATACGACGCCCAAAAGAAGGAGCATCGAATAGATCATCAGCATCGTGACGGGTCTATTGATGGAAAAAGACGGCAGGCTCATTGTTTTTTCTTAAATATCTTTTTGGTGATGTCGTGAACGCCTAAATATACGGTGGGTATGACGATGAGAGTTAAGAATGTGGCTACCGCAAGCCCTCCCATTACTGTTATAGCCATCGGAGAGCGCAGCTCCGATCCCTCACCTTTTATAAACGCCATGGGCGCGAGGCCGAGGATGGTTGTCAGCGCGGTCATCAGGATCGGCCTGAGACGCACTTTACTGGAGTATATCGCGGCATCCTTTGCGCTCATCCCCTTTGACCTGGATTGATTTATATAATCTATCAGCACGATGGCGTTGTTTACGACTATTCCTCCCAGGATCCCGACACCCATAAACACATAAGCGCTTATGCTCGTTCCGGTAAAGAAGAGCCCGAGAGACACTCCTATCAGCGAAAGCGGTATCGTGAACATGATTATCAAAGGCTGCCATAAGCTTTCGAATAATGCGGCCATTATCATATAGACCAGCAGGAAAGCCGCTATTATGGCGTTCTGCATGCTGTTGAACGATGCTTTCATGTCCTCAGTCTCACCGGTAAGCTTCACAATATAATTCTTAGGAACATTGAGGCCCGTTATCATCTGGTTCACATCGCTGATCACGTCTTTGATCGGCCTGTCATAAACATTTGCGGAGACAGTAACCACCCTCTCCTGATTAAGCCTTCGTATCTCGCTTGGGCCCTTACCGCGGGAGAAAGTGGCGACGCTGGAGAGCTGCACGCTCACTCCTGAGGGGGATAGTATGTCCAGCCTTGAGAGCTTGCTAAAATTATCGCGATCCTGCTTTCTCA
>JAHJHP010000090.1 GCA_018823705.1 Candidatus Omnitrophota bacterium
CTTCCGATCTAATATTTTCTTAATACCAAGCCTTTTTATTTTTTCCATTTCGGTGAACTCACCCCATGAAAACAGTAGTTGAATTCCTGCAATAATTAAACCTGTGGCTAAGCCGCCAAAAAGAACAGAAACCTTGGGCTCTCCAACGTTATAATAAAAAATCAGAAAAATAATCGCAGCCAAAAAAATCACAAATATTATTAATTTAGCACATTGAATTTTGATGATATCTTCAAATATTTTTTTCATACATCTCCCTCTTTAATTGTTATCGAGGCCTATTAACAAATATTCTTTATGAAAACCATTATTCTTATTTAAGGCATAGCTATATTCTTTTCCTGGGATGGAGATAACTCGTCTTTTAAATTTTTTCAGGATTTTAATCATTTTTGATTTTGAAGGAATTCCGGGTTCTTTATAAGATATGACGATGGTAGATTTTTTAAAGGCTTTGAAAAGATCCTCGAAAGCAATTTTGTTAAATTTCGGAGACGTCCATTCATTCGATTTGCTATCGTTTAAAGAAAGATTTTTAGAACTATAATTAATCCGCGTTTTCCATTTTTGTTTATCACAAGCTCCTTCCAAAAAATGATAAAATTTCAAATAATCAACATCAGATCCACTAGCTTCTTTTCTTATATATGGTGGGTCAATATAAACTAGATCATATGCCTTTATGGTATTGATTTCCGACGCTCTGTTATTTAACGTATAGTGCTTCTTTTTGTTACTAAAGATAAGGCCATTTAACTCAGTTGCAAAACTTTTAAAATATGTTTCAAAGGAACCCTCCCAGCTGGTCTTGTTGCCAAATTTTCTTTTAACTTCGTTCAAACGCAGGTATAAATTAGCTCTATGGAAAAGATTAAAAGGTCGCTTCTTAAGTGCACTTTGACAAAAAGCATAAAATGCCATCGCCTTTTTATATTCACTAATATTTTCTGGATAAATATTTGAAATGTTTTCCCAGTTGCATAAGAACCTGTCGATCCATGCATTCTCTTTGTCGGTATAGTAGATACCCTTGAAAGTATCTTCAACAAATGGAATATATTTTATTGTTTTATGTTTTCTTAAAAGAAATTCGACATCTTTGGTGGTGAGAAAAACGTTGTCATTCTCAATTAAGGCTTTACCGATATAATAATTACATCTTAGATAATCATTATAAGTTACCGTTTTGCCCATTGTCTTAAAAAGATAACTAACGGACGCAGTGCCTCCAAAAACATCCAAGGCGGTACTAAATTGCAGTGACGAAAAGTGTTTGTAAAGCCATGGCAAAAGCTTCCTTTTGCTACCCTGATATCGAGTTGTTGGAAATTGTTTAAAATCTATTTGCATTTTTGAATTTCGCTAATTTTAAGATTTTTTTATTACTTCCAGTAGTTTATTTCTTGAAAAAATTATAGCTAGTCCTGGTTTTTGGTATAAATACTCTAAAACTTGGTCAGCTGAAAGCTTGTACGTTTGATTAATGCCTCTGATAATATGCCTTAAATAAATAGCTGATGGCGATAAGACGTCTTCGTACTTATAATCCCAATATGCGGTTAGTGTAACGATAGGAACTCTTTTTTCTTCACCTAAGAGAATAATTTTTCCGTACCATGATTTTTTAAGGGTTGTAGTGCCTTTTTTTATGACATCATTAAAATCGATATTAATCTTCTCCTCCAGATCAATATTGTTTTCTTGTTTAAATATATCGTTGAATTGATCTTTAGTAATTAAATATTTTCTTCCTAAAGTTTTGCTTGTTAAATCAACTTTTGAGTTCAAGAATCCTACTGCTTTATCATCCCATCTTGGTGACTTCTTTGCGAAATACAGTTGTAAAGGAATTAAGATTTCCCCTCCATCTATAGCCATAGTTTTATCATGACATCCAACATCTGCCCTATTAGCGCCTTCAGGAGTTCCTCCTTTTATATAGCATGAAAAACGTTGCTCGTTGAGATTTGTGCCATATACTGCATACCAAACTTTATCGTTTTTTAGATTCCCTATCCACATTTTTATTTCCCCAGCTTCCCTATAATACCTTTAAAGTTCTCAAGCCCTGCTTCGATGTTCTCAATAATCTCTATGGCTAGGACGTCCGGATCGGGAAGATTATCGAGGTCGGTCAAGCTTTTGTCCTTAAGCCAGAAAATATCGAGGCTTGTTTTGTCCCGCATGATGATCTGGTCATATGTAAATTTACGCCACCGGCCTTCGAGATTCTTATCTGACCATGTTTCCTTGCGTTTATGACGATTGGCTGGGTTATAGCATACAATAAACTCTTTTAAGTCCTTGAATTTGAGCGGGTCCTTTTTAAGCGTAAAGTGCATGTTGGTACGGAAATCGTAAATCCATACCTCTTTAGTCTGAGCATTCTTGCTTGCCGGCCTATTATCAAAGAAGATTACATTTGCTTTAACACCTGGTTTATAGAAAATGCCTGTGGGTAAGCGCAAAATAGTGTGCAGATCGGTTGTCTCGAGAAGTTTCTTACGAACGGTCTCCCCTGCCCCGCCTTCAAAAAGCACGTTGTCCGGTACAACGACTGCGGCACGGCCATCAATTTTAAGCATTGTATGTATATGTTGAACAAAATTGAGCTGTTTATTTGACGTGGTTGCCCAAAAATCCTGCCGGTTATAAACAAGGTCTTCGCCTTCTTCTTCGCCTTCCTCATTAGTAAAAGTCATGCTGCTCTTTTTGCCGAATGGAGGATTTGTTAGAACGTAGTCAAACCGTAAACCATTATCCGCAATTAATGAGTCCGCACGTTCAACCGGAGGCAAGTTGTCAAGATCTCCAATATTATGCAAGAAAAGGTTCATTAAGCACAAACGCGCCGTACTCTGTACTATCTCCCACCCCTTAAAGGTCTTATATTTCAAAAACTGAAGCTCGTCTTTATTAAGTTGATAGTTATTTTTATTTGTGACGAAGTCATATACCGCTAAGAAGAATCCGCCAGTACCACAAGCTGGATCAGCGATCGTTTTCTCTGGCTCGGGGCGCATACACTCAACCATGGCCCGAATTAGTGCGCGAGGGGTAAAATATTGTCCGGCACCGCTCTTTGTATCCTCGGCGTTTTTCTCAAGCAAGCCCTCGTATATATCACCTTTGACATCCGTGCCGAGCTTTACCCAAGATTCCTGATCAATCATCTGCACAAGGCGATAAAGCTTGGCCGGATCGGAAATCTTGTTTTGTGACTTAAAGAAAATTTTTCCAAGCATTCCGCTCTTCTGCCCAAATTCACGCAAGAGCGTGACATAATGCGTTTCTAATTCGGCTCCTCGATTGCTGACAATTGTTTCCCAGCAATACTCTTTAGGGATGCCAAGCTTGCGATTATAAGGTGGCTTCGAATACTCATCCGCCATCTTAAGAAATAGAAGATACGTTAACTGCTCAAGATAATCACCATAGCTCACACCATCATCTTTGAGCACGTTACAAAACGACCAGACTTTTGAAACTAATGCCTCAGTCATGCTTCTTCCTTCCTTTCGGCTCTGTCTTCAAAGCCTCTTTCTCAGCTTTAATCCTTTCGAGTAAAGCTTCTGCAGAATTCTCATTGGATATTAAATTTTTATGGTCGTTCCGCCACTGCTTTGTCAGCTTACCATCAAAGGCTTGCTTGAGAATGCTTTGGCGCAAGGCTTCGGCTTTTTGTAGGTTTTCACCAATAGAGTCTTCTATCTTATCGCATACCGAAAACCGTGATTCTATGCTTTGAATTATTTTTCGTTGTTCTTGTATTGAGGGTAAAGGCATTTCGGTAGACTGAATTGCTTTCATCCCGACATTTCCCTGCCCAACATTACCTGTTTCTGAGGCGAAAAAACTGTCTTTAAATAATTGCGTCCATGAATAATAGAGAAAAAACTTAGGTAAGCATTTTTCATCAAATCTTAACCGCGCCAGTCTTTGATTTAACAACAGGTTTTCTTCCTTTACTATGGTTGTGTACCCGTAGTCTCTTTTCTTCCTTGTACCTGTTAACGAAATAACAACATCCCCGGGTTTTAATAAATATTTATCGATTATTTTTTGTTCAACTACGTCTAAAAAAACCGGTGATATATTTAACCGCATAGTGCCAGGCCTTACATTTCCGATCCTAATAACTTGATAGATTCCACTCTCTTTAAAGTTAGCGCTTTTAAAGGCACATCCTCCAAAGGCTTCACTAATACTTTGCATCGGAATTTTTTTCCATTTTCCCTCAAACGAATATTTCAACACTGCCTGCCGATAGGTTTTTAACTGCTCTTGAGTTTTTTTGAGGTTTTCAACGGCACTATCAAGATCGGAAAATATTTCTTCAATAATATTTACAATCTGTTTTTGCTCTTCACTCGAAGCAAGAGATATTTGTATTCCGTAAACTTTCGATAACGGAATCGATGGCAATGTTGTTGCATGAGCAATACTATTAAAATCAATTATCTTAAGCCGGTAATATAGATACTCGCTTAAAACACCATTGAAGGGTATCGCCGTTGCTATGTGACTGACAACATACATATCCGATTTTAGAATACCGCGCTGATTCAATAAACTCGACGCGCCACTTTTAGTGAACAAAACTGTACCCTTAGGGAAAAGTTGCATTTTTCCAATGGCATTCTGATTAATTCGGTCGGCTGTATTAATAATATGCTTATTTTCCCCCAATCGCCCCATATCTTGAACGCGAACAAATGGATAAATACCATCCTTAAAAAATTGCTCGCCTTGCGGAGCGGGATTACCAGTTCCAATATCGGCAATATCTCCAAGCGATATTTGTTCCCACTCCTCAGGTGATGTACGTCCGTTATGTAATGTATTGGCCATCTTGCTCATGCCACCAAAACCTCATTCAGCTCATTAATAAGGTTGTCGGTCTGTTTACCAAAAAGCTCATGCAATTTACCTAGCCCACCTCGTTCGCCAAAAGGCGAGAGGGAAAAGTCGTCTTGTTCGATATGAAATGACGTTGCGATATGATCGCGAATCATATAGAGCCAATCCATCTGTTCCTGATTAAAATGGTTATGTCCTGATTGGGCCCGGACAACCCAATCACGAAAATTCCTGCGCGCTATTGTGTCATAATCCGTAAGTTCTTTATCGATACTAACTATTCTACGAATTAGGCCCACGAGGGCCGTCAATTCGCTCTTTGGGCTTCCGACACTACTCTTCTCAAGATGCGCATAGGCCTCCCAAACGCGTAAAGGCGCCAAGCTCGGTTTTTTCTCTTTGATAAGCTCAATAACTTCCTTAATCATTCTATATGTTATCTCACGCCTACGATACGGCTGGCTATAAAAGATAGAAAGCGCCTGAATTTCATCTTTATTCGCTTCAATAAATTCCTTAAAATCGTTAACTAATGCTTCTGCCTGCTTGCTGGCTTGTTTGTCCCATCCGGCAAAAGTTACACGGTCAATATTGACAGTATCTATGATCTGCTCTAGTGACTTGCGTACCACTTCTAAATACTCATTAAGGGGGCCGTTAAAGACATGACTCACTCGTTTTGCCAAATCTTCCTGCGCACGCTTTAATTTCTCATCTTGCGGAATTTCGGCCCCGAGGAAGAGTTCCTTTGCTTTTTCCTCGATACGATCCGGGTTTTGCGCATCAAGAAGGCCATTCACGATAGCGCCTAAAGGCATACCGCTGGAAAGCTCTTTAATCTTTTTGTGTTCCTTTTCCTTAATCTGACGGTTCATGCGTGTTAAGCGATTTGCCAACGACAGGAAAGTATCCTCATCACGAGCACCCATCATAATGGCATTGAGTAAATCCTTTAACGGCACAGAACTTTTACGTTCCAGCGGACGACTGTCGGTTTTTAGTGACCTTGTAACACCCACAGCATCTACAATAACAAAATGGTCTTTCTCATATTTCGCTGAAGGCGTAACCTTTTTTAAATCATCGAGACCCAGCGTCCTTGTTCCGCGCCCTTTCATCTGCTCAAAGTAGTTGGTTGAGCGCACATCACGCATAAAAAGTAGACACTCCAACGGCTTGACATCAGTGCCGGTAGCAATCATATCTACGGTAACGGCAATTCGTGGATTATATGAGTTTCTGAATTGCGCGAGCAAGGTATCGCCATCCTCTTCGGCCTTATAGGTAATCTTTTTGCAAAAGTCATTCCCTTCGGCAAATTCTTCGCGCACTACGTCGATAATGTCATCGGCATGGCTGTCAGTCTTGGCAAATATAAGGGTTTTCGGTACTTCTTTACGGCCCGGAAATATTTCAAGGAGCTTATTTTTAAACGCCTTTATGACATTACGGATCTGACTTGGGTTAACCACATCCCGATCCAGCTGTTGCCCCTTATATTTGACCTCTTCATCCAATTGTTCCCACCGCTTCTTGCGGGTTAAACGTTCGCGCACATCCACATACTCTTTGGCTTGGATTTTGGCGCCTTGTCTCGTTACCTCTGTTTCGATGATAAAAACGTCATAAGGAACATTAACAAGGTCCGCGACCGCTTGCTCGTGCGAATATTCGCTTACAATATTTTCTTTGAAAAATCCGAATGTCCGCTTGTCGGGTGTAGCTGTCAACCCGATCAGGAATGCATCAAAATAATCAAGCACCTGCTGCCAAAGGTTATATATGGAACGATGACATTCATCTATGACAATAAAGTCAAAGAAGTCGGGCGGAATTCTCTCGCTATAAACAACGGGCATGGGTGCTTTTGGCTGCCTTACTTCGTTTGGATTTATCTCTTCGGCTGATTCGTCGAGCTCTTCGCTTTTCAAAATAGAATAAAGGCGCTGGATAGTGCTGATACAGACTTGAGAGCTCTTGGAAATATAGCTTGAATTAAGGCGCTGAACATTATAAAGCTCGGTAAATTTGCGATTATCATCCGCGGGTGTATAAGCCATAAACTCCTGCTCGGCCTGCCTGCCAAGGTTTCGCGTATCAACAAGGAAAAGCACGCGTTTGGCTTTGGCAAATTTAAGAAGACGATATATAGAAGTGACGGCGGTATATGTTTTACCGCTTCCTGTCGCCATCTGAATGAGTGCCCGGGGATAATTTTCCTTAAACGACTTTTCGAGATTCCTGATTGCCTTAATCTGGCAGTCGCGCAGGCCCTTTTCGTCTATACCAGGAATGTCATGCAGCCTTGCCCTCAAACTCTTTGGAGCGGATAGCCATTCTTTAAATGTTTCAGGCCTTTGGAAAGAAAATGTTTGACGGGCTCGAGGTTTTGGGTCATTAAAATCAGTAAATCGTGTTATCTCACCGGTGCTCTCGTAGACATAGCTAAGTGGCGCGTTATTTACATATTTAAGCTGGGCCAAAGCATATGCCTCAGCCTGTGCTTCGTGAACGGTGAGTCGGTGGCCTTCTTCTTCTCGCTTGGCTTCTATAACACCTACCGGCTGGCGATCAACAAAAAGAATGTAATCAACTGGCCCGATATCGGTTGGATATTCTCGAACAGCGATACCAAGGCCAGCATTAAAGTTTAACTCCTTTCTGCCCTGTACTTTCCAGCCGGATTGTACAAGCAGGGTATCGATTTTGTCACGTGCTATTTGTTCGGGATTTTGATTTGGCATAATTATCCCAGCAATCCTTCGTCCGCAAAACTGTAATATTGATTATCACCTATGATAAGATGATCCAGCACCTTAATCTCCATTAACTTCCCGGCATCGTACAACTCTTTCGTGAATTTTTTATCTTCCGCACTAGGCTCTGTTTTTGCGCTGGGGTGGTTATGAGCACAGATAATCGATGCGGCGAATTTCTGTAAAGCCGAATGAATGATTTCCCTTACTATCGGCATGGCCTTAGTTACTGTACCGGTAACCGCGTCCGCAATATCAATAATCCTATTGTTTGAGTCAAGATAGACAACCTTAAAGACCTCTGTCTTAAGATCACGCACTTGGGGCATAATGATAGCTACAACATCTTTGGCAGACGTAATTTTCTGCTTACCTGCGCTTGCCTCATCCTCACGAAACCGCCTGCCAATCTCAAGCGCAG
Source organism: Candidatus Omnitrophota bacterium (assembly GCA_018823705.1). Taxonomy (GTDB): domain Bacteria; phylum Omnitrophota; class Gorgyraeia; order 2-01-FULL-45-10; family 2-01-FULL-45-10; genus CAIMPC01. Next base: position 8,038 of record JAHJHP010000090.1, read on the forward strand.
CTTGAATATGCGCGATCTTTGCTGATCCAAGCCCTTTAAGTCCCTTCCAGTCACACAAATCAGTATGCGTCATATTTCTGAATGTTTTAAATTTATTCAAAACCTTTCGCGCAAGGTCAATAGCGCTTACGCCTCTTGTCCCTGTACGCAAAAGAATGGCGAGCAATTCAGAGTTGCTTACATTTCGCGCGCCGTTTTTAAGCAATTTTTCCCTTGGCCTATCTTCTTTTGGCCAGGCACGTATAGAGGTACCGGAGCTTTGTGACTTGCTCATATTTTACCTCCCCACCAACTTATCTAATTTAACCCCAAAAGCAGCTGCGATTTTCGCAAGCGTTTCGAGGGTGGGATTTTTATTCAGGCCGGATTCAATCTTTATTAGTGTGCTATAGGTAATGTCGGCTTTCCGGGCGAGTTCTTCCTGGGATAAATGCTGTTCTTTTCTGAGTTTTTTAATATTCGTTGCGAGCATAATTTTCTCCATTTTAGCTTGACATACTATCAATATAATGCTATTCTTATATTAATAGAACACTATGAATAAACTGCTTTTACTTTAGTGCTATTCTACCGCTAAACTTATGGGTCGGCAAGGAAATTCAATGGAGCTAAAGTAGCTAATAAAAACGAGATTGCTTCTCCGCCAGCTTCGCTGGCGGATCGCAATGACGATGGAATAGATTCCCGTTTCCGTGGGAATGACAACTGGGTCGATAATCCGGATATCCAAAAGCTACTTGATGTTGTTTCTGAAATCATCGCAAATGAATATATAGAGATAGCTAAGAAAAACCGCGATGTGTTTTGTAGAGGAGGCGAAGAATGAAAGTAGCGATATATGCCAGGTATTCTTCTGAAAATCAGAGCGAGAAAAGCATCGATGATCAGATACGGGTGTGCCGGGGTTATATAGGCAACCATAATATGTCCATAGAAGACAGGCATATTTATGTGGATGAGGCGATCTCCGGGTCGATCATTAATAGGCCGGCGTTGCAGACTTTGCTTATGGCTGCCGAAAATAAAGAGTTTGAGGGTGTGGTAGTGGATGACCTTTCCCGTTTATCGCGCAGTAACCACCAGATGCTTACCATGGTTCTTCGATTCAATTATCTGCAGATTAAGCTGATTTCGGTTTCTGACGGCATAGTTACGGATGACGATAATTCGAAATTGGGCATTCATCTGCGCGGGCTAATGAACGAATTATATCTGGATGATCTTAAGAAAAAGACGATGCGCGGCTTGGAAGGGCAGAAATTGAGAGGGTTTAGCGTAGGTGAGCGTGTGTATGGCTACTCCTCCCATCCCGTGGGTGAACTAAAGTTAAATAAAAAGGGACAGGCTAAATATGATGGAAGAGTACATAAAATTAATCCGGAAGAAGCGGATATTGTCCGGAGGATATATGGGGAGTTTATTGAAGGTAAGAGTATAAATAATATAGTAGGGCGGCTTAATTTGGACAGGGTTCCCACCAAAAAAGGATTTTCTGGAGGATGGAATATATCCACTGTAAGTAAAATCCTGAAAAACGAGCGGTATATGGGGCAATGGGCTTGGAAAAAAAGCAAGGGTGTGCGAGATCCTCTCACGGGTAAAAGAAAAAGTGTTGCGCGGCCGGAAAGTGAATGGCTCAGCTCATACAGGGAAGACTTAGTTATTATAGATAAGGAGCGATGGCAGAAGGCCCAGAAACGCTGGGAAGAGATTAAGGGGTCCTGGCCTATCGGAAAACGCACAAGGGATAAGAGTACAAAACAGCAGAGTTATGTGCATTCTAATTCTGCTTATCTTCTTTCCGGGATTATGAAATGTCATAGCTGCGGGGGCGCTATCGTGCTCATTAGCGGCAAGGGAAGCGGATATTACGGGTGTTTTAACGCGCGGAGAAAAACCTGCAGCAACGGCCTTTTAGTGCCCAGACACCGTGTGGAAAAGGCTATAATCTCTGAATTAAAAGAGAAGATCTTGACCTTGGAGAATTTGAGATATGTCTATGAAAAGGTAGAAAAACTGGTTTCATCCGGCATGAATGAAGTACCCGATCTTATCAAGAAAAAGAAGTCTCAATACGAAAAATCACTGCAAGAGGCGCAAAATTACCTGAATTATATCAAAATGGGTAACTTCTCGAAGACGGTATCCGAGGCGCTAAAAGAGGCTGAGGCGAAGAGTGAGGGCTTAGGAGAAGAGCTTAAATCCCTGGAATTTCAGGAGCGGAATACCTTTAAGGCGCCGCCTGTGGAATGGATCAAAGATAGGCTGGAGAATCTTCATCAGACGCTAAACAGGAATACATGTTCTTCCGCTCTGGCGTTAAAAGACCTGCTTGGAACCATACAGCTTGAGCCGATACAGAATGAGAGTGATGATTTTTATGGGATTGACAACGAAAAGGGGCATTTTAAGCCATATTATGTAGCGCATACCAAAATTCAAACCCTTGCCCTATTGGACGATAGGTACAAGGGTTCGAATTGGTCGCAGTGGTGGAGGTGGCGGGAGTCGAACCCGCGTCCCCAAATATCAAAGCAAAAGCTCCTACATGTTTGTCCCGATCTTTGATTTCCTCTATCCGGACTTCAACGGGCGGAATTCACGGCAGAGTATCCTTTAAGAGCATCATCCAAATCGCTAAAGGCTAAGCGGTAAGGACTATCCTGTTATCGTCGCCAATCCGCGCTTCACAGGCACGTGCGCAGTTGACGGGTTAGCTTATAGGGCTAACGCGACCGGCTGAAAAGCGCTCGGTACCACTTGCATGGTAGCCAAGAGCTGATCAACCGTTGCTGGAACGTTTACGTTTTCAGCATTTGTTGATTTGCCAGGTGTTTTAAGAGGCCTCCTAGCAACCTCTACATGCAACCTTTACCTTGCTTATATGGGTCGAAGCCCTTCACCCCCTTTAACATGAGGCCACGACTTATGGAGCGATAGCGACATAAGTCGTTCGCGTCGCTTCACAGTCGGGCCGAATTAAATCCCGCAAAATACATATAAAATGTCTACCTAACATAAAACGATTTTGCGGGAAGAACAATGCCGCAATTTATTCGGCCAACCTACGCTTGATCTCCCGGTCGGAATCGCGCTTCTTGATCGATTCCCGCTTATCGTATAGCTTCTTACCTTTGGCCAGGGCAATCTCAACTTTTGCGAGGCCATCCTTAAAATATAATTTCAGCGGGATCAGGACCAGGTGCTTTATTGAAGTTTCGTGCGCAAACTTTCGGATCTGCGCTCGATGGAGAAGTAGCTTCCTGGGCCTCATGGAGTCCGGATTGTTTATATTGCCGAACTCGTAGGGAGCTATGTGCATATTGTAGATAAAGATCTCTCTGCCGTCGATTCTGGCAAAGCTCTCATTGAGGCTTACATTACCGCTTCTTAATGACTTAACCTCTGTACCTGTCAAGGCTATGCCGGCCTCAAGGCTCTCTAGGATGGTATAATTAAACCTGGCTTGCCTGTTGGTGACGATCGTCTTATCTGGCATTTTAGCCCGATTAATATAGCATAATATCGTCATAAAAGCAAGACGGAGATTTTTCGGCCAATAACCAGGGGATTTAGGGGACGTGTCACTTTGGGACACGTCCCCTATTTCCTCTTGAATTGACAGTCGGAACGATTTGGAGTATACTTGGTGAGCTAATTTCGTGCGGAAGTGGCGGAACTGGCAGACGCGTACGGCTCAGAACCGTATGGGTAATTCCTTAAGGGTTCGACTCCCTTCTTCCGCACCAATCTCACCGTTATACATAAAGCGACACGTCCACTACGATCTACCGATTTTTAATTGGTGACGGTGCCGGTATCCATCGTTTCTTCCATCTGGCCTATTTCTTGCTCTGATTGGTCCTGCTCGTCGCTAATCTCGGATTCGAGATTTTGATCGAGCTCGGATTCAGGCTGCTCAGTTTCACTCTCCGCTTCGGAATCGGATCCGTCTTCATTCTGACAATAGCCGGAGATCTCCCAGCCCACAAGAAGTAGGCAGGCGATTATTACTATTACGACTTTTTTCATCTTCCCCTCCCTCGTTGCTTTAATTATAACGCGTGGGCAGGCCAAATTGACACGCCCCCTATAACCCTATGACTTTACTGGCTCAGCCTACCCGCTACGACTCTCTTCAGTTCTTCCATACCCCGGCCGCAAAGCGCCATAGCTCTTTCATAATACTCCCTGGCCGTTTCAGGATTCTTTAACCTCATATAAATATCACCAACACGGACATACGCGATGGCTATCGATTGGGCTGACCTGGTATTAGCCACGGCAGTCTCATAGATCCTGATGGCCTTCTCATGCTCTCCCATCTGGTCATACGTTGTCGCGAGGTTCATATAGCCGTCCACAAACGACGGATCGACTTTTATCGCGCGCTCAAATTGCCGTATCGCCTCGGGATACCTTTTCGTCTCGGCGTACGCCACTCCCATGCTGCTCAAAGCCTCCAGATTGTCAGGCCTGATCTCGAGCGCCTTCGCCAGGACCGCGATAGCTTCATCGTAACGGCCAAGCCCGACATAACAGAACCCCAGAATATTTCTTGGGGCGAAATAGCCCTCCGATAAAACTATGGCCTTAAGAAGAGGCTTTATTGCCGCTTCATATTGCCCCCGGTCCGAATATGCCGCGCCAAGCGTCGCGAGGCCCCACGGGTTAAGCGGGTTTATCTTCAGTATTGAGTTCGTCACCGCGACCTGGCTCTTCCAGTCCTCATTCCTCATCATAGTCCTGACGGAATATACTAATACCAGTATAGCGGCTATGGCTACGGCAAACCTTCCGGCTTTCGATCTATTGACGGCTCCCGCGCTGATCGCGTACTTTCCCAAAAGGATCGCAAGGAGCATGCAGAACCCTATCGAGGGAAGATATAAGAATCTTTCCGCCATAATCGCCCTTAGAGGCACTATATTCGAAACGGGCAGAAGCGCCGCGAAGAAGAGGCATATGGCAAAAGAAGTCCTGCGCGAACGCCTGAATATGAAGGGAAGCGCCGCTATCAGAGCTGCAATCGCCGCCGCCGACATAAGAACCCTTGGCTCGGCAATGGATGAGTAGACGGTCGTGACATAATAAGCGCTTAATTTTATCGGCAGCGCTAATATCTTGATATAATCGCACAGCGCGACCAGCATAGTAAGGAATGTATCATAGGGGCCGCCTCCCCACCACGGGCACTGGCTGACTCTATTTATCACCAGAAATCTCACCGCAACGAAGAACGCGCTGAGTAAAAAATACGGCGCAAATTTCAACACTCTTCGCTTAATGCTCTCCCGCCCCGCGAAGTGAATATCATATAGGACCAATAACAACGGCAGACTGATCGCCATCTCTTTCGAAAATAGCGAAGCTGTAAATAGCACCAGGGAAAAAGCGAGATATCTCTTCTTCCCGGCTTTCATGAATAACAGGTAGAGTATAAAGGCCCCAAGATAAAAGAATAAGAATAGCACGCTGGAACGAGAGGATATCCAGGCGACCGCTTCCGTCTGTACCGGATGGCACGCGAAGAGGAGGCTGGCGAGAAACGCTATGGAGCCCACCCGAAATTCTTTTCTTTCGTTGCGACATCCCGCCCCGCCTATCCCCGATCTGAAGGCCGGGGCGTTGGGCGGCGGGACAACGCTATTTCCGAAGATGAGCTGTAAGAGAATAAAGAGCAGCACAACGTTTAACGCGTGCAGGACGACATTCTCCAGGTGATACCCGAAAGTATTAAGGCCCCAGCGCCGGTAATCCAGCGCGAACGATATGGTAGTAAGAGGCCTGTAGACGTCCTGCGCGAGTTCCGCAAACGCCGCCGCCGACGGACTTGTAAAAAATGAAGGGATGTTTTCAAAGCTGCGTATATTGATATTCTTTACGATGAAGTAATCGTCATCGTATAAAAATTCTCCGCCCAACGAATTGGAATAAACTATGATCGTGAAGATGGAAAGCAGCAGGGCCGCTTTTACTTTATTATTCAGGCTCATTTTTTGAAAGGAATTCCCCGTAGCTTACGAGGCTTATCTCTTTTTCATCTGCCGATTTTTTCACACGGCGACTCGTCAACGCAAAGAGTTCCGCCTCGGAATTTTTGTGAAATGTATATCTATTCAGGACTTCCGGCCCCAGAAAACCGGGATGGCACACAAGCTCCGTTGTCCCGTCTTTCAGGTTGGCCAGCATATCGAGCAGTATGTCTTCGGTGATATTGCCGGAGTCGAGGAATCCCAGGAAATGCTCCGGCGCTCTCATCCCGGATAACTTTATAGCTCGCGCCATGTTGCCCGCAAAAATTGATAGCGCCATCTCCTTGCAGACGGTTCTTACGCTACAGCGGGATCTCGAGCTCTCAGCGTGCGGATATCTGAGGGCGGGAATATTGTATTCTTTAGCGAGCGAGATAAGGATATCCAGTAATTTCGGCAGCATATGTATATGTTCGTGGCTCGACAGGTTAGTTATATTGATGCCCGTTTCATGCGCCCTTTTCAGCTGGGCTTTCCATTCGATATATACTTCGTCGAGACTGATCGCTCCGGATATGTACTTGAGCAGGAATTCGGCGTGTCCTCTGTAAAACCTGCCATCAGCATCGACAAGGGACGGTATCGCGGAAGGTTCCGTAAGGGCTTCTGTTTCAGTCAACGCAAGATGCGCGCCGGCTTCACCCAGGCCGATCTTTTTGGAAAGCAATATAGCATCGTCAAACGCTTCACCGCTCGGCAGGAGGTTTAGTGACGTGACGATCCCCTCTGCATAAGAGCGCGCTATGCCTTCATTCACGCTCTTCGTCAGTCCGAAATCATCAGCCGCCACTATCAGTTGTTTCATATTACTGTCCTTTTCGTCCTAATCTGTAACTAAACATGTCGAAGAATGTGCGCGCCACAACGCTCATGCGCGATATGGTGGACGAGCCTTTTGTGCGATGCTCAAAGATCAGGCCGTACTGTTTTATCCTGAATCCGCGTCTCACGGCTTCGGCGAATATTTCAACGTCGATGAACGGGCTTCTCGATTTCAAAGCGAGCCCGTTCAGGACCTCGCGCTTGTATATCTTCAGCCCTGAATTGATATCCTTAAGATGCAAATTGAACAATGACTGGACCAGAAGATTATATACCTTTGACATCAATATACGCCTAAGCTTCGAGTCTTTTATGACCAGAGAATATGCCGTAATGATATCGGCTTCGTCAAGAAACTCCATCGCCTTCTTTATATCCTGCTCTTTGGCGGGAAAGTCCGAGTCCGTATATATTACCACGTCTTTCGTGGCAGCCATCAGGCCGGTATTCAGCGCGCCGCCGAATTTTGAATTAACTTTAAGGTGTACAGACTTAATGTGCTGATCCTTGAGAGCCATCAAGTCCACGAGACGTCCGCTCCCGTCTGTAGACGCGTCATCCGCGACCACGATCTCATAATCGCTTGATATCTGCACGGCCAATTCTGTGGCCCGGCGTATCGTCTCGGCGATATTGTCGGCCTCATTGAACATGGGAAATACAAATGAGACACTTTTAAGCGTCATTACGAGCCCTCTCGCTTCACCAGGAAATGTCCGTCAGCAGGGGCCTCGTTGGTTATTATAGCGCGTTTTCCCGTCACGGATAGCATATACGATGGCTTAACATATGTCTTTGTGATCTCCGGATCATATAGATGTTTATGGTTCTTCTCTTTCATCACCGCCCATATCCTCTTTTCGGAATTCATGAAATTGATCTGTATGTGGTGCTTGTCCAGATCGACCGGAAACTTTCCGGTATAGAAAGCCAGCCCGGGGAGATAATTGCTCGCTGAGCCCAGCTCCTCGCCCGGGTTCATGACGGACGATAGCTTCGTGGCCACTTCTTTACTCGTCTCATAACGCTCTATGTCGGGCAGGATCAACACGCTAAACGGACACAGGAATATCGCGATCGACAAAGCTATCAGCGAGAACGCCCATCCGAAATTCTTGCGTACGAATGCCATAAGCGAAAATAGGCCTCCGAATGCCAGAAATAGGCCGGATATTATTGCGCCCGGCAGGATCGATGGAAAGTCGATCTTTGCGTAAATCGCCGCGCCCACCCATCCCAGGATCATTATGGCCGATAGCAGATAATAAGAAACCTTTGTGACCCCGGTAATTGATTTTGAAGTCCTGCCTTTCAGGAAATCATCCAGTAGCGCGCCTACGATGACCGCCAGAGAGATAAATAACGGAAAGATGTACGTCGGAAGCTTGGTGCTGGAGACGGTAAAGAATCCGAATATGACAATGAGCCAGATGAGGACGAATATCGAGCCCTTCTTACTATTATCTACTCCTGTCTCCTGTCCCCTGGCTTTCCTGAACATATGCCATATCCCGACCGGCAGAAATATGCTCCACGGAAAGAAACCGCCGAATATAATAGGAATATTATAGTAAACTTGAGAACCAATTTTATGTTCGGAAACTAGAAACCGCGTGACGTTATGCAATCCGAAGAAACCGTCCATAAATGCCTGGCCGTGGAGCTTATATATCGCAATATACCATGGCGCGCTTAAGGCGATAAAGACGATGGCCGCCTGCAATAAAGGCATTCTCCTGAGCGCCTTCAGATCTTTCACGAATAACAGGAACGCGAAGATCGCGATGATAAACAGGACCAAATATACGGGCCCCTTCGTGAGAGCCGCAAGAGCTATAGATGCCGACGATAACAGGTAAAAATAATTCGTCTTTTTAATATAGCCGCATATAAAAAATAGTGTCGCCAGCAGCAAAAATACGAATAGCGCCATATCAGTAATGCACGCTCTCGATAATATTATATATTCGACGTTAGTGGCAAGTATAAGAGCTGAAAGGAATCCCGCGCGGCGGGTAAAAAGGATACTGCCCAAAAAAAAGATGGCGATGACACCGGCCGTTCCTAATACAGCCGAAGGCAGCCGCGCGGCGAACTCATTCACCCCAAACGCCTTGAAAGAGGCCTCGACCAGCCAATAGAAGAGTATCGGCTTCTCGAATTGCGGTTTCCCGTAAAGATACGGGGTCACCCATTCATCCTTAGCCAGCATCTCTCTGGCAGTCTCGGCGTAAAACGTCTCATCCGGATCTGTCAGCGCAAGCTTCCCCAGCTGAAGAAAGAAGAGGTAGTTGCAGATAAGGATAAGTACCGATAGGGCTATCAGTGTCTTTTTATAAATTCTGTCCATGATCTTTCCTTGTCATTGCGAGACGCCGAAGGCGGCGAAGCCTGCCTGCTTGCTGCCTACCTACCGGCAGGCAGGCAGGCAATCTTCATCTCACCGTCATTTCAATCTCGCTAGATTGCTTCAGCGCTTTGGCGCTTCGCAACCTTCGGGATTGCCACGTCAGAAAATAGTCCGGCAACATCTTCCTCGCAATGACAGTTTACTCACAGCCCTGCAACTGAAAGGAGACGTTGCGCAGCGTCTCGAAGACTTTACGCGCCGCGGTATCATCCAGGGTACCCAGGCCACAACTTGGAGTAACTATCGAGGATACGTTCTCTCCCGAAATGCCTTTATCCGTTAACATCTTGATGCCTTCGGTAAACTTCTTTACCAACGATCCCGCGCTCTCCCTGTCGATAGCCTCTGAACTCGGCACTATACCCCACGCAATGGCGCCGCCCCTGCCCAGGAATGCTTTAAGCTCAGCGCCATATAGAAGGAGCTCCTTTGTGAAAGCATAGGCGTCAAAATTCAATACGTCGAGATCTCTCTTTAAGAGCAACGGCCAATCCGTGTTGCCGCAACAGTGAAGGCCGGCCATCGCGCCCTCTTCCTTCACGGCAGCGATCACTTCATCGAGCTTCGAGAAAGCATCCTCAACGTTAATATTGACAAAACTCGAACCTATCGAGACCAGATACGGCTCGTCGATAAATATCATTACCGACGGAAATATCTTTTTAAGCTCCCTTACCTGCCACCTCACTTTCATGCACAACGCCTTGGTCAGGACTTCGAACGTGTCCTTGTCATACATGACCGCCTGTTTATTTTCGTTCGTAATGGTAAGCGCGAAACTGATCGGTCCTGTGGTATGCCCCTTAATGCACTTCACAGCTCCGCGGCGCGTATCAAATTCTTCGATAAAGGCATATAAGCCCTCGGCGTGGTCTTTCGATATTTTAAAATATTCCATATCACCCTCAAGATATTTGGTATAAGCCCCTTCCATCTCACGCATTGCTCTGGCTGTGTCGATATGTATGGTCTTTCTGGCGCTGTCGACCACTATCCCCGGGAGGCCTTCCGAGTATTGGACGTACATGCTCTCCAGAAACGATCTCTTCGGAAGCTGCGGCCAGAAAGGAATGCTCTGAAAATTATTGAATATAACGGAGAGCGCGAATCCGGTCTCCCTGAAAGGAACGCTGCCTATGCCTGTAGCGTCAAAATTGAACTTCAATTTACGAGGCTTTCCACTCACTCAAGCGCTTTATGCGCTTCAGCATGTTAGGGTGAGTACTCATGATCTCCATAAGCCTGTCGCCGAACGATAGGCCCACTCCCTTATTTTGCAATGCCAGCATTTCGGAGGAGTCTATCGTCCCGTTCTTATCGAGGTCCAGGTCACGGAGGTCTTTAAGCTCTTTCATGGCTCTTGAAGGATCATTCGCGAAAAACGCCTTCATCCCCTCCACGTCCTTTAAGGCCTCTTTAGGCATCCTGGCAGACCCGTATACGAGTTTATATAGCGCCGACGCAAGATCCGCCGGCCGGCTGCCCAGATCGACCGATCCCTTATCCGCGAAATACTCTCTTATTCTCGACGCATATAATACCAGAAGGTTCGTTATAAAATAGAATATGAATGCCGCCATGCCTATGAGGGCCGTATTGGCACCGGAACCCCTGCTGCGTCTGTTAAAAAACAGAAACTGCCAGGCGATCCTGTAGAGTATCATCGGTATTACCGAAAGCAGCGTGATCGTAAGCACGTCCCTGTTTTTTATATGACTCATCTCATGGGCAAGTACAGCCTTAAGTTCGTTCTCTTTTAAAAGATTCAGGATCCCTTCCGTAACGCATATTCTGCCGTCCTTCACGGAACGGCCGAACGCGAACGCGTTCGGAATGGCTATCTGCGCGATACCTATTCTAGGGCAGTGCACTTTGGCTTTGACGGCAAGCTCTTTTATCATTCGATGAAGTTCCGGATATTCGGCGTCTTTTATATACTTGACCTTCATGGACCATTCGACGATCTTAGGCCCCATCATATACTGGATAAGCATGATCACGATCGAAAGTATCAGATAGAAGTAAAAATTAGAAATTCCCGCTCGGGCGCTGACCATGGCTATAATAGCGTACATTATCGCGAAGAGAAGAGCAGTAGCTATCATCATCCTCAGCCTTAAAGAAAACATTTGAAGCTCTCCTTTTTTATGCTCAGGCCCGTATAAATACTTCCCTGGCGGCAAGCGCCGCGGCGCCCATAACGATAGCGTTTTCGCCCAGGAGGCTCGGCACGATCTTCACAATGTTCATGGGTTCCTCAAAAGCAAATTTCCTGACAGACTCCTTCAGTGGATCGAGGAATATATCCCCCGCCTTCTCTATGCCGCCGCCGATTATAACTACCGCCGGATTCAGGAAATTTATAAAATACGCCACCCTCACACCGAGATCCCTGCCGGCAGAGCGAATTATCTCCAATGCGACCTTGTCATTCTTTCCGGCGGCATCTATCACGTTCTCTTTTGTTATCGCGCCGGCGTCGCCCCCTGCCAGAGCCAGTATCTCCGTCGGTGTCTTCTTTGATATTGCTTTTCTAGCTTCGAAGACGACCCCCAGATCCACTCCCCACGGCCTCATAAAAGTATGCTTTTTATGTTGCGCTCTGTCATTGTCTTGAGACGACTTAAGCATTATCTGCGGTTCCCCCGAACAGCCGCTGGAACCTATATAAACGTCTCCATGGACGATTATGCCGCAGCCCACATCTGAATAAACGTAGATCAGGTTATCGACATCGGCTCCCGGATTCAGCGCTTTCTCGCCGAAGACAGCGCAGGAAGCGTCATTCCCTATAAATACGGGAGCGTTAAACCTCTCTTCAATAGCTTTTGTGAGCTTTAGAAAATTTACCTTGGTCCTGCCTCTGGCGGGATCCGTATCACGAATGGTTCCGGAATAGTAATCCACTATACCGGAGATACCTATGCCCACCGCCTTTACAGCTTCACGCTCGATCTCGGATTTAACGATCACATCTTCTATTGCGCTCGCGATGCCCGGCGCCAGATCCTCCATATTGACCGACGGCCTCGGATAGCTGATCTCGGAAACCATCTTTATATTGAGATCCGATACTATAGCCGATATGGTCTCAGGGCCGATATCCACACCGACGACATATCCGATTCTGGCATTAAGCTCCAAAAGCTCAGGCCGTCTCCCGCCTGACGATATGTCGAGCCCTATCTCGAGCACCATCTTCTTATTGATATAATAGTCAAGATAGTTAGTAATCGTGACTATATTGTAGCCCAGGGTCCTGGATATCTCAGCTTTTGAAATAGGGCTGCGCTTACGTATTAGCTCCAGGATCGCGAGATTTTTACGTTCCCTGTCCTGCATTATGTGGTACGTAAACATGCCTTCGGATTTTATAGCCATTTCGATCTCCTCGCTTTAGCTACGTATATGTCTTTAATGAATATAGCCGCGCCGGAACTGTTACCTACGGTCAAGCTTCCGAATTCGAATTTTATCGTCGTGATATTGCCCAAATCTACCGATTTTTTGACAGGCCTGAAATTTACCTTATAGAGCTGCCACTCACCGGTAAGCCTGGTGGAGAGGTCCCGCTCCATCCTATACGTCTTATTATCAGAATCCGATATGACGATGCCGAGAAGCTCTCCGCCTGAAGAACCTCTCGCAACAAATTTTAGATCCAGCTTGTTGAGGCCGATCGGTTCTTTCAAATCTATCGTAAAATTTCCCCATCCGCTTCCTTTTGCGTTTGAAAGCAGTATATAATCATCGGCTGTCCTTGACCCCAATCCGGCATCTCCCGCGAAAAAAGTCGTCTTCACGATATCATTATTGACGGATGTGCCCTTTATCAGAAAAACTCCCTTATCTTTCATATTGTCAAAATTTATCTGGCCCCGCTCTACGCTCACTGAAGGTATCTCGCTCAATATCCTGATCCTGACATCAAGATTGACCTTCGTGACAAAGGCAATTATGGCCAATATGGAGGCGATGCCGGCAATTGACCAGGCAAGCCTGAGCGCGGCCTTCTTCCGGATATATGATTTCTCCGAGGTCTTAAGATACGTTCTTGTGATCTCGTCATTGAGTGCCTCCTGGAGATCCCTCGTATGGGTCTTTCCGGTTTTACTTGTAGTCCTATTCATCGCAAGCGCCAATCTACCCTTTCATCCCCGTCAATTTTATCCCCTCTACAAAAAATCTCTGATTAAACAGGAATATTATTATGATCGGCACCATCGTTATCAGTGAGCCCGCCATCAGAAGCCCCCAGTCCGGCTGGGCATACTGGTAGAGCTCCTGAAAATACGCCAGGCCCACCGGCAGAGTCCTCTTCTCTATGGAGTTCGTAACCAGAAGCGGCCACATAAAACTTACCCAGTTTCCGAGCGACACAAATATCGTGAGCGTCGCTATGGCGGTATGCGACAACGGCATTATGACGCGCCAGAATATACCCCAAAGGCTGCATCCGTCTATCTTGGCCGCGTCTTCGAGGTCTCTCGGAATAGTCATGAAGAACTGCCTGAGTAAAAAAGTGCCATAAGCGGAAAATATGGCCGGTATTATGAGCGCTTTATATGTATCGATCCAGCCAAAAGCGCGCATAAGCGCGAATACCGGTATCATCGTTACGGAGCCGGGTATCATCATGGTGGCAAGATATGCGAAAAATATCTTATCCCGGCCGGGAAACTTCAGGCGCGAAAACGCGTATGCCGCTCCCGCGCTCGTCACAACTTGTCCAAGCGTTACACAGATCACGATGAATATGCTATTGGCATAGAACCTGGCAAACGGCACGACCCTCCATACATCTATGTAATTTTTCCAATATACGGGGCTCGGGAACCATTGTATATCTCCGACGTTAAATATGAATACGGATGAGTAAGGCTTAAGGGATGTTGAAAGCATCCATATGAAAGGGATCACCATAGTTACGCCGCCGATAATGAGAAAAGCGTATATGGCGCTCTTATTTAAAAAAGTGCGCGCCCTGCCGCTGACCAGTTTCTTCTTTATATCATCTCTGTATTGCATCTTATGCCCTTTGCGCGATCAATAATGTGAATATTGAACCAGTTTACCGCCGAATCTCCAATTAAAGACAGTCACCATAAATATCACTATGAATACAAACCAGGCTATGCTCGCCGCATAACCCACATGCTGCCAGCTGTAAAGATGATTATATATAAGGTATTCAAGCGTGGTGGTTGACCGGTCAGGCCCGCCGCCGGTCATTATGTAAGCCTGCATGAAACCGCCCTGAAACCCGCCTATTACCGCCATCACAAATACGAAAAATGTCGTAGGGCTTATCATGGGCCAGGTCACATTCCAGAACTTATGCCAGGGCCCGGCTCCGTCGATCTCCGCCGCTTCGTACAGCTCCCTGGGAACCCCCTGAAGGGCAGCCATGAATAGTATCATATTGTAACCGCCGAGCATTATCCATAGGCCCATAAACATCAGCGACGGCTTTGCCCATGCAGTCGAAGTAAGCCATTCCACCCTGCTGATTGGTATCGCCAGCATATCTCCCACTTTCAGAAAGAGAGTGTTAAATAATCCGAATTCCGAATTATATAACCATGCCCAGAGGAGACATATCGCGACACCGTTCGTTATTGTGGGTAAAAAAAATATCGCCCTGAATATGTTTATAAATCTCACCTTATTATTCATGACAAGCGCCAGCCCAAGCGATGCCATTATCTCAATAGGGATTATGATCATCAGGAAGAGTGTATTGCCTACGCATTTCCAGAAGAGAGGATCGTTCGCGGTGATGGCCCCGGCTTCCGTATGGAAACCGAGAAGATTTATAAAATTCTGTAATCCCACGAATTTGGGGGCGGATAACATGTCCCAGTCGACAAAGCTCAGGACGAGAGATAGAGCGACAGGCACAAGCGTAAATACCATAAATCCCAATAAGTTCGGGAGCAGGAAGAGGTAGCCGGCCACAGCTTCTTTTTCGGAGCCTCTTATCCTTGCCAAATAACTCTCCTTTTATAATGTCTGTAATAACCGGCCAACACAATCCCCGGCAGTTAATGTTAATATACCATAATTATTCAAAGAAATCTTCAACCTTTAAGAGTTCCTCGGCATTTTTAGCTATAGGGTCACTATGGAACCTCTTCCTTATGGCTCCGTCATTGAGATAGTTGTTAATGGCGATAAAGCTCAAAGCCTGGTCCAGGCATAGATACTCCATAGCAGCCCTGCCGGTAAAAACATCTATCGCGTCATAAAAACCATACTCGCCATATGCATTGAATTTCGCCGCTATGGCCCTTAAATTATTAATGGACTCCTTAGGCGTGAATTCGAGAGAAAGAAACGAGGCGTGAGGCGTAATAACGCCTCCCTTGTACCCCTTTATTCCGAGGACTTTTACGCCATATTCGGAATACCCTCCTCCGGGAACGCAGGACGGAGACATGCCGAATACCGGATAGCCCAATTCTTCCAGCGCGAACTTCACCTGGATCTTCGCGTGCCGCTCATCATTTAGCCCCAATCCTTTCGGCGCAAGAGCTTTCTCATCTATTATGACCGTCGGCATCAAAGCTTCGAACATGCTCCCGCCCCAACTTGGCACGAATTTTATGCCTTTATACTCATAGTAACCACCCCACACTTTGTATCCCAAATATGTTTTTTCTTTCCTATCCCGCGGCATCTGAGTCTGCCATGGCCAGGTATCGGGAAAAGTTCTCAGCATACGGAACCAGTGATCCTTCGGCACATCACCTTTTCCTATGGCTATGTAACTTATGGCCCTGGGCTCGGTGTATAAAGCTCCGTATTGATATTCCGAATAATAATCTATATTAGTGTAGAAACCATGGTACATATGCCCTTCGACGGGATCGTAGAAGAACGAGAAGTCCATGGCATCCAGTAATTTTTGACATATCGGGTTTAGTTCTTCGGGAAAGGCGTTCTTTGCCACGATGATCCCGGCCGCCAGCCAGCCGCTATCCACAAAAGATATGAAATTGCTGGTCCTCTGGAATATCGTGACGTCGTAATAATTATAAGGAAACCCGTTGTACTTCTCCAGCTTTTCCACGGACCCTATTGTGGAGCTCAGGCGCCTCACCGCGTCTTCCTTCGAAATAAACCCGAGGTCGTATGCCGACACCACGCACATAAGATATACGCCGATGTTCGTAACGTTGGTATAGTCCCCTATAAACGTATCCTCGGAAACCGTGGTCTTTTCATTGAATTGGATATTGTCAAGAGGCAGATCGTGCTCTTTATCCACGATCTTATCGAAGTACTTCCAGGTATCTTTGGCGACCGCCAGCAGGAATTCGCGGTCATCTTTCGGAAATGATCTCTTAACAAAGACTTCCCTGGGGAATCCGTAGAGCCTGGCTATGAGGAACCTGGCAAACTTTTCGCGGTTATTCTCTACATCGGTCTTCTTTTTTTTATGAGGAACCACGTCGGTGATACTGGGCCCGGGCTGCCAGGTCTTTGTGAAGGCAAAGTCGTCGAAATACAGAACTCCTTCGGCTTTGTCAACGCGCCTTTTCTCAAACGATATCACGAACTCTTTCAGCTCGCGCCAATCCGATATTCCATTCATAACATTAAGCGGGATCGATATCTTCTGCCATCTGCCCGTGACGCCTTTTACGACATAGCTTGCCTTTATCGTTTCGTCACGGCCGTCCCGATCTGTCTTTATCTTTTTAAACTCGATCTTGAATATAGTAGTATAACCTTTATCCTCATCACCTTTAACCCAGAATTCGAAATGATCATAGAGCGATGCGTTCAGGTCGCGAAGCTGGGTCCAGAAACCGTTCGCGGTGTCATCAGCAGAATTGACGTCGTATTCCAGTTTCAGCGATGAGCCGTTATTTCCGTACCTGACTTTATTATCGATAGAGACTGCTATAGACTGGCCCATATCATCCGGAAACTTCTCCCATGTCCCGGACTCTCCGCCCAGATTATTGATAAGGCCTTCTCCGTTGAAATTCGCGATAGTTTGGGTCGGAAATTCGAGGGATTCCGCGCGGCTCTCTGCCGGAACGGCCTGTGTCGCCGTAGAGCTCATCATGAAGATAAATGAGATGAATGGGACAAGTAGAGCTACTCTATATCTGTTGATCAAATATACTCTTCGCGCCTCATTTAAAAGGACTATTTTTAACGTCCCTCGTTACGCTCTTTACCTTAAGTCCGCCGCGCGGGCGATCAAGATCCTTCGGCAGGATCATCTGATTCTTTACCAGCGACGCTCCTATCACGCCTTCCATCGCCTGGCGAAGCATCCAGCCGGCTGCGCCGGTATATCCATGCCATATCATCCGTCCGGGCTCAAAGTTCGTTAGCACGTCCGCCGCCTGCTTATTCGGCTGGCCGCCATATACCTCAATTTCTCCCGGTTTCATATGGGCTATAGGGGATATCTTCAGCCACAGCCTGTATGCAGTCGCCGCATACTCATCCGCTTTTACGCAAAGCCCCTGTCTTTCAAATTCCTCCGAAATGACGCGCGCGGCCCTGACAAGCCACTGGACACCGTGGCAATACATGCCGTTTTCGCGCACCCCTTCGGGATATTTACTGCTTCTGCCCAGATATGGTTTCGTATCTTCACGCAGAGCCGGCCATCCGAGCAATATGGCGTTATCTTTTTCAAGGATCTTAAGGGCTGTGTCAAATATGGTAAGCCCACGTTCGAAGTTAATGCCGCTGGTCACCGCCCATGACGCCGTAAGCGCATCTATCTCCCATATCCCGCTGTCTTTCAGGCCTATCTCCGTACCGTCATCATGTATGGCGCGCAGATATCTGTCGCCCCTCCAGGTTTTTTCCAGGGCGCTCTTCAGAGCATTCATTTTGTTCACGTAGTACTCTTTGCGGGCCTTGCCATCTTTGGCCTCTATGATATCGACCATCTCTTTCAGTATATAATAGAGGAAGAACCCCAGCCATATGCTCTCCCCTATGCCTTCCGAACCGATCTCATCGAGGCCATCGTTCCAGTCTCCGGTCTGGATCAGCGGTAATCCGTTCTTACCTGTCCGCTGGTCCAGGATAAGATCTATCGACCGCATACAGTGCCTGTAAACGGTATCCGATCTCGTCGTCCTGTGATACATATGCCCCCACCCCTGTTTATTTCTGGGGAGTTTCGCAAAAGGAAACTCGCTCTCCACGTAAGATGTCATCTCGTCCAATATTGAATTATCACCCGTGGCCCTTATATATTCGGCCACTCCCCATGATAACCATACCGGGTTGTCGGAGGCGTGAGAACGGCAGGAGAATGCCGTCCGGCCGTCCGTCAGTGTAAAGAACCAGTGGAAAACATCTCCCTGTATAAATTGCTGGGACGCGTGAAGAATGATCTGCTTACGCGCAAGGGCCGGATCGACCCAGATCAGGTTCACTGTGTCCTGAAGCTGATCGCGGAAACCGTAAGCGCCGCTGGTCTGATAGAAACCGCGCCTGGCCCAGATACGTTCGGCCAGCGCCTGATATTTAAGCCAGTTCTGATACCGGTCAAACTCGGGCTGATTGGTCTCGACCTTGATGGTCCCCATCAGGCTTAGCCACCATCGCCGCGTATCAGCCAACGACTTCTTAGCTCTTTCCGCATCTTTATATTTCCGGATTATCGCGCAGGCGTCTTTCTTATTATCGGCCTGTCCGAGAATGATCGCTATGGTACGTTCTCCGCAAGCGGGGATCTCCACGGTTCCGATCAATCCGGCTATCTGAGCGTCATCGGATACTTGAGTTACGTCGGGCTTGCCGCTGCGCACCATGAACGGGCGCGCGATATCCCCGTCGGATCCAAAGAATCTGCCGCGCTTTGTCTCAGCGCACTCGCCCGGTATGGACATGGATACAAATGCCGGTCCGGAGCGGAAGATGTTTCGGGGATTCTGATAAAACAGGGTGTTCATTTCCCTGTCATACCGTCCTCCCAGGGGGCCCGACTTTTCAGGCATGAACCCAAGTACCATCTGAAAATAAGAAGCTACTTTCATATGTACGGCGTGTCCAGAGCCGTTCCTCACTGTCAACAGGTAAACTCCCGTCGGTTCATCCGGCGGCACAAAAACTGTAAGTTCGGTCGAAACCGGGCCTTTGGCCATGCGGAATACGGCGCTTCCGTCTACGCTGAATTCGGATTCATATTTAGCGCTCTTATCGTTCAGAGGATGGTATGTCGGAGAATACCATTCATTGCCGGCCTCGTCATAAAGATAGATGGCTTCAGATGGGATCTCTCTTGTAACGGTATCGGCCCAATCGGGAGTAAGGCGGTTCTGCTGTGAATTACCATTACAGGACGTATGAAGGCCCCGGTTGGTCACCATCACGGAATGTATGGCATTCGATACAGCATGGTCGATCGGCCTGGGCGTGTATGGTGTATGGACGATCAATGAATTTCCGTCCTCGGAATGTGTAGAGTATGGCTGCGGAGTCCCTTGCGGGATCTCTCCGTGGCCAATCAATAACGATCTCTTCTTTTCCGGCGCTTTCGCGGTGGAGTGCGCGCCCTGCGGATTCAGGTGTTCCTTAATAAGCTCAATGGCTTTATCCTTGTTCTTAGCATACCCTATCATAAGGCGCACCGTCGCGGAAGCTTTTGGCCCTACCGCGGCATCTACGATGAAACTTCCGATAGGATCGAACGTCGGATACCCGATAGTATCATGGCTGGGCATAAAGTCAAGGTTCTCCATTACGCGCGGGCTCCAGATGCTCCTGGCGCGGCCGATAAAATCGACGCGTGAAGTCAGAAACCCTTCCGTGGGAATATCTGATGCCAGTATCCCCGTCGACTTGGTAGCCTTCTGCCACGACAGGATAGCATTCACCGCGCCGGCATACTCCATTTCCGGATAGAGCCTGGCGTACTGCGTATGAAATCTGTCGTGTATCCCGCCGTTCAGCACCCACTCCAGATAAGGTATGATCTTTAAACGGCGCGCTCTATCGGTCAGGTTCTCGACGGTTACCTTCCATATTTCCACAGGGGAATCCTGATCCGGCAGACTGATATCAACGGTCGTCCTGACTTCATTGCTAACGTTCGTAATTTTCAGGGAATCCCCGCATTTTTCAATGTTGGACAGGGTGAACTTCCCTGCCGGGAAATTGCCCGCTATGGGCCATGCCCGCCGGCCGGAGCCGGGCGTCTCTGCGGTATCCGCTATATATAATATCCTGCCGCAGGGATCGATCGTATCATAAGAGCGCCTCGTCACATCAATCTCCTTACCGGTCACTTCACTGTATATATCACCGTTCTCCCGCAGGACAACCTTGTACTCTCTGTTCGCCAGTTCGTAAGAAACGATCCGGCGTCTGCGCGCATTCCGGCTCAAGCGCCGGAGGAACGCGGATATGCATGTGCATACCAGTATGCCGCACGAGACGAGGATGACGATTTGAAATAATCCGAGAGACTGTATCGTGAAGATCAGCCCTTTACCTTCGGCCGCGTTTTGCATCGCCGTCGAAGTGCTCCAGGCATAATCCCACGCTTTACCGCGGGGAAGATAAAACGGGATCAGAAGGGGCGCCCATGTCGTAAAACGCTTCACGCTTTCCGGAATATATCTCTGCGCTGACGCGGGGCCTATGAAACGGCCTATCTTCTCATCGAGCTTATCCATTCCGATGAAACTCAGGTTTACCAGCGTGGCGACGCGCAGTCCCATATGGTCCATCCATATAAGAACACGAAACCAATCTAAGGCCAGAACCCATACGAATACCTGGAGGCTCCAGGCCTTGAACGCTTCCGGGGTCATCGTTATATTATTAAAGATGGCGAAGAAGGTGCGGATCGCGCCATCCTGGTTATACCAGGTCGGCTCAGGCATCATCCTCAGGAATGTGAATATGATGGGTGACATCCATAGCCCCCATCGCAATACGTATATCATATGCTCGATCAGCTGGGCAAATCCGGCTTTCGAAAAGAAAAATTTAATGGGGGTCTTATCCTTGTCGAAAAATGCCTGTAGAAATACTTTGTTGATCGCAAAGAGCCATGCGGCGACAGACCAGTTGATGACGCCTGCCAGGGATTCGTTGAAAAGTAATTTTACTCCGCCCGTATAACTACCCAGGTCTATACGGCCCCATTTATTGACCAGAGGATAAGTGATATAGTCGGCGGGCGGCAGGCCTGAACTGAGATATAGCTTGAACTTCTCTATGACAACCGGCACCTGAAGCGAATCAAGATAAAAGGCCGCAGCGCTTCCGATGAAAATTCCAAGAAGCGAATCTACGAAATATAACCTCCACGACTGTACCTTTCCCCTGCCCATGAAAGCATATACGACATCTCTCAGAATGCTCACGCCTCCTGATGCCAGAAAACCTATGGACAGTCCGAATATAATGCGCTCCGGCATATTATGAGTGAACAGGTTAGTCGTAGCCATGTAGGTAAATCCGAAGCCGGCAATGGCCCCCCTGGCGGAAAGCGTAATATCGCTATAGCTGTACCGCACCCGTTCAAAGAACCGCAGGCTGCCGTCAAAGCTCTCTATGATGGTTTTGATGAGCGGAAAGAGGGCTGCGCCGGATATGATACCGATCACGATGGGCATAGCGGAGATGATCTTTTGCGATAACGGCGCGCTCAGTACCATACTGAACGAATAGAGGAGTCCCACTAATATAGCGCTGTATGCCATGCCTTTCTTTGTGCCCGCCATGATATGCCTGGATATAGAAGCCGACGAAGGAGCCATATGCTTGCCGGCGTCGAGCAACATTCCCGTTATAAGATAGACTTCGCCCCATAAACCGCCGTAAGCCAGCGCTGTCGTCAACATGCAGGCCAAAGCCCTGAGAACCACCGGAAGCTTTGCTATGAATGCGGCAGAACCGATATTCGCGATCACCGGGGCGATAACAACGCCTAAAGAGACGAGGATGATCGTAATATGAGCCTTGGACGCCTTGACAGCCTTAGCTTTTACCGCCAGGCCGATACCGTTTGTAATAAGCTCATTGAATACGAGCACAACGATAAACCTGCCCATTATCTCTGCTATGGCAGGATAGCGTTGGAGAAGCCCGAATGTAAAACCGTTTCCCATCGTCTTCAACAGGCCCGCACTCCCCAGGAGAAGCAGCCAGTTAAAAAGATACGGTGTCCCGGCTATCATCGCGCCGGTAATAGCTTTTAAGTGCTTGCCTGAAGACGCCAGCGATCTCGCATTCGCGAAATGATATATGACAAAAGCCAGCGCGGAGATAACGTTACTCAGCATCAGCAGTTGGACCCATGAGGCGGGTGACTGCAGAAGTTCAAATCTGCTTGAAGACGCCGCCAGGATCCCTGATATTAAAATATTTTGAAACAGCTCTGCGCCCGTCAGATGCCTGCCGGTCAAAGAATACTTTAAGACTTCGGCTATAAGAGCGCCTATCAATCCGACCGCAAGAAAAGTTAAGCTGAGGCCGGCATCTAAAGGATTGGCCATTCCGGCGCTATAGATCTGTATCGCAAGGCCCAATACCATTACAACCGTCACGCCGTATAGGATATCCCTCTTGATGCCCGATAGAACCCATGCCTTCTTATCGGAGGGTTTCTTGCCAGGGAGCATTCCGCAGGCGGAAAATATCAAAGCCAGGAGAAGGCCCGATAGTAAGACCAGTCCTGCTTTTATGACTAGAGCGTACTTCTGTAAGGGCGTCAATTTGTAAAAATTAAGATCAAAGTAGATTATTCCATCGAGGCGCTTCTTATTGTCGGTCGGACTGACTACGAATACCACCTCACTGAGCTTGCCTATCCTGTCCCAGTCGATCGACTCCCTTATGTAGCTCCATCCCGACCCCGTCAAGCGCATGGCCGCTTTCTGAACGCCTCTGTCGCCCTTTATTTCGAGCTTGACTGTAACCTCGCGCAGTTGAACGGGATCCTGCAGTTTTATGCCGGCTATAACCGCGTCGACCAGGCTCGGGTTAAACCTGGCAGGATAAGACTTTGTCCAGAGGCCTGCGATGGCGCCCGGGAATATGGCGTAGTCGAATTTTAAAACGTCTTTTTTTATTGTCTCTTCCGCTTCGGTGCTGACACCGCCTATCGCGGGGCCGATATTGAACATCCCGTTCTCTTCGGCTTCCAGCACACTGAAACCGGTCGGATCGTTTATTATAACGGCCCTCTCATCGGCTCCGGCAAGCGGCAAAACAGGAGCTGCCGGGAAGATCATCAGAACGCATATGGCAATACAGCTTACAAGGACGCTCTTCCTGAGCGATAATTTGCTACACTCCGTCATGACATCGGCTCCTGTATTTTTAGAATAACTCAGCCCCTAAAAGCATCTCATCGTCATTGCGAGGAGCATGTTATTTTCCGCGCAATGCTGACGAAGCAATCTAAAACGAGATTGCTTCGTCAGCATACAAGCTAACTGCAGCTTCCTCGCAATGACAACCCCCCGTTCACTTCACTACAATATTTATAACCGTATCTCTGGCTAAATCTTTTCTCACGCCTTTATTCGGGACGCGCACAAGGCCAAAGTCGTCGACTTTAACTGTCATCTTATAGGTGCCCGGCTCATTCGGCGCCTGCCATATCTTGACATCCGTCTCTTTGCCGTCGGCAAAGTTACCGCCGTCTACGGACCATCGGAGCAGGAGCAGGTCTTTTCCAGTCTCTTCCTTTATCATCTTCGGAAGCCTCGACTGATCATCTTTGTCGATCGTATATTCATTGAACTTATCCTCATCCACCAGGCCCTGTATCGCAAATTGTATTTTAGCGAGCTTATTCACTTCCATGCGAAGCGAACCGTCCTCGGCCTCAGTAAGAACCGGGGACTCTTTTTGATCCGAAGAACCCGCCATCGTCGGTGATATTTTGACGTCGATCCCCTGATAGGGATCCCATATCTTATATGTCTCCGTGGCATCGTTCCCGAACGCCGGCGCAGCATTATTTTTCCTTATCTCATTGATATCGTCCATTATCGTCCGCGCGGCGTAAAAACAGCTGCTGGTAGGGTCTATCTTCTTCAGCCTATCCTCGGCTGTATCATAATTTTTCGCCCCATAGTAAAGCATCGCCATCAGGATCTGCGCGTAATCGCCGGTATCCTTTCTGTAATATTTGTCTATTAAAGACTGTATGCTCTCCAGCGCTTTGTCGCGCGGCAAATTCTCATAATATACTTTTGCGAGCATCTCAAAGGCCTTGTCAAACCAGACGCTGGTTTTATACTTCTCAAGGAAGTCCGTAAGCAAAGAGATGGTCCTTATATTGTCTTTCATGTAGTATGAAGCCAGCGCAAGCCTGTAACTGCAATAATCGGCGGGTGGCAGATCGGAATATCGGTCCATATACAGTGAATAATATTTTTTCGCCTCTCTGTACTTTCCTGCCGCAAAATATTTCTCCGCCACACCCATCATCCTGGCGGCCATATCTTCCTTATTGTAGTAAGCGGGAGCTGAAGCCATATACTGTTCGTACAGGTTGGCCGCCGCTTTCAAATCGTTCTGCTCAAAATACTGGTCAGCTGATATCCTGATCTCATCAAGCACTCCCCTGGCTGTTTCGGGATCAACCTTTGAGGCATAAATGATCTTCAGTTTTATGGCGTGCTTCGGAAAGCCAAGTTTCTTCAGCCTTTCGAAAATATTTTCAAGCTCTTTCTTATTAATCCCGGCATCATCGCTGTATTTGGCGATAAGGCCGGCTATCAGGTCGAATATCGCATCCGACTTTTCGGGCTGGAACTTTTCTTTGAAGATAATAAACCTTAACAGGTTGGCGTCGATGACCAGGCCCTTGGATGCCGTTGAAAGGCCTGCTTTATCAAGATAGTCCATCGCCTCACTGAAATACTTATCGTTTACGGACATGTATAGGCGCCCGGCTTCGATATCATTATTTTTGGAAAGGGCTGAGAGCTGGTCAATCCTTGCCCTGGCCATCGCGTAATTCAGATAATCGCTATTATTGAACGTGGGCTCCCCTGCGAGCGCGGCCTGCGCGTCGGCTATAAATTTTTCATAATTTTCGTAGGTGCCGGTTTCGGAAAACGCCTCTTCTATAAGAACCCTTAACGCCTCCGCATCCGTAGCCGCGTTTATATCCTGTATGATGCCGTCAAATTTGCATGGCGGCAGCGTTTTTTTCTGTTCGTCAGTGGCCGTCATGTCTTCCTGCGGATAGACTGCAGAACATACGCTCACGGTCAAGACGGATACGATAGACCCGACGACCGCCAATAATTTCAAATATCGCATGAGGATCACCCTTTCTTCCCGGTAAATCCCGCTTTTACCAGAGAATTCTGAATATACTCATTCTTCATGAAATTTTTCCATACAAACCCTGTGCGAAAATTCTCTACAGGAACAAGTATCATCCCCACGCCTATTCCGTAATAGGTGGGCGCATACCAGTTCAGGTCCAGATTAAAAGAATCCTTAAGGCCGTACTGTCCCCATAATCTGGGGTGTGTCATGTACATATATTTTAACGCAGATGTCGCTAAATAGGGAGTGAAAACTATGGATCCGGCAGGGCCGGTCGGAGATATCGTGCCATCGTATTGCGGCTCACCGCTTCCTGTCGGAGGAGCGCCGAAGTGCATTATATATCCGCCGGGCCTGGCCATCGATGTTATTCCCCAGCTATTAGGGCCGTACCCCTTGAACTTATCCGCGTTATCGATACAAAACTGCCTGTTGGCCAGAGTAGCGTTTGTAGTATTTTCAAACCAGTCGACTCCTTGCCTGTCAACTATATTGCGCAGATCAAACCAGAGATGGGCATATTGATATGAGAAGAGAGCGCCGTGCCATGTAAAAATGAACGGCTTGCCTGTCTCATAAGCGGCGGAATGCCTGGCCCAGGTATAAAAAACCTCCGGGTCTACGGGATGCGTGGGAGACCCTATTGCAAGGAGGCTGATAAGTATGGATTCATCCGTATAAAAATCCCAATACGAATCAAGGAACCCTCTCTCCGGAGACCAACCCATAGAAAAATTGTTAAACCAGGGCCCCTCCTCCAGGGACAGGAACTTTTCCCATTCGACCCTCTTATATATTTCTTCCGCCTTCTTTTTGACTTCGCCGCCGAAATACTCACCGGCTGTAAGCGCGCCGCAGACGAGTATCGCCGTATCTACGGTCGATATCTCGCTCTTTCCTGCGCGTTTAGCGGTGTGCTTTCTTAAGAAATGGTAGAAGAATCCGAACCTGCCTTCCGCCAGAGGTTCTTCCTCCGGTGTCCGGGGCAGGAATGTGTCGAGCGTCGTGATCGCCCTTTTCCTGGCTTCGTCTTTATCGATCCATCCTCTTTCAGCTCCTATACACAACGCGGCAAAGCCTATTCCTGTAGAGGCTATGCTTGCGTCGCCGCCGCCTGAAGTATCGGCGAAAAGCCCCGTATTCGGATCCTGATGATCCTTAAAAAATTCAAACGCCTTCTTCTCTATAAGATTTAAAAATTCGTCATCGGTGATGGGCCGAACTCCGCAGTCTATGAGCACCTCCGTGGCTTTCTCCGCCCCTCTTATGTCTACGGCTACCGCTCTCAACTGGTAGTTGTACAGCTCCCTTGAATTATCCGGCTCCCAATCAAACTTATGGACATTCCCGCTCATATCATAGTCGACGCCTATAGTCCTCCAGGAGTCCCCTTTGTCCGCTGAATATTCAAATCTTACGCTCTCTAAAAAAGGGTTTTGATAGAAACTCTCGGACTTTATCTCGATCTCATTGGCGCCGCTAAAAGTAACGCACTGTTTGGCGCTTATGCCGTTTACTTTAAACGATAACTCGTCCGGAGGAGCTATCTCTCTCCTGTCATCTTCGTTCCGGGAGAGCACATCTTCCGAGCGGTTTCCAAAGAGGATGTCATCTATGTATATAAGGCCCTTTTTAAGGCCTGCTTTATTTTCAAATACAAATACCAGCTCCGACATCTTTGACCAATCCGTTATTTTACCGAACGCCTTGAGAGGTATTACCACCTTACTCCAATCTTTCGATATTATTCCGCCGCCGATAAAAGCGTTCACATATACATAGCTGGTTATATCCAGGCCATACGAAAATATGCCATCCCCGTTCACGTCCTGATGAAGCTCTATCTTAATATCGCTGACATCCTGCGCGCCCTTGATCCAGAATGACAGATAATTGCAGTTAGAAATATCGAGGGGTTCCGTAGATCCGGCCTTGCCGGGGATCTCCCTGCCGAGCTTTATCCAGTAAAAAGTAAATTCACCGAGCCTTTCCACATCGTAATCCAGCGCTACCGCGCTGCCGGTATTACCTTTTATATAACCTTCGTCCTGAATCATGGACGCGAAAACGGTCCCCGGCTTATTATCATCTCCCCCCGACAGGCCTCCGAGATTCGTATATAGAGAACCGCCGTTGTAATCGGCTAAAATTACCGGTTTAATGAACCTGGTTGTCTTTCGCGGAAGTTCCTGCGCCATCGGTGTCGCGGTAAAAGCGATATTGCAGAGAAGCTGAAAGCAGGCGGCGACTGCTATCTTCTTTAATACGGGGACAGATATCATGAATGGTTTCCTTATGCATGATGTGGAAATATTGGTAGTAGTTTAGCTTCGGAAGTAACTCGACGGAAAAAACGTCATTGCGAGGAAGATATTGTTTAACTATTTTCTGACGCGGCAATCCCTTTTAAGATTGCTTCGTCGGAAAGGGTCTATAAACATCCTCCTCGCAATGACGTAGTTCTTCCAGAACTGAAATGTTACTTGTTCTTCGTAAATCTGACATCATCAATATAGACAACGCCTTTTTTATTCGAAGCTATCCTGTCTTCAAACACGATAACAAGCTCTGCCAGATTGGAGAAATCGGTTATCCCTTTAAAATCTTTCAGTGGAATAACAATATCCTGCCACGTATCTGTGATGTTGGTGACGTAATAACGCCCGACCTGCTTGGAGGCGTTCTTCAGCTCTACTTTAAATACGGTAGTATAGCCGATCTTTCCGTCGCCCTTCACCCATATCGAGAGATTGTCATACTTTGAGGCATCGAAGTTCTGCAGGAACATCCAGAACCCGTTATACGCGGGATTTTTTGAATCGACTGAATAGTCCAGTTTCATCGCAAACCCCGTCGCCCCGCGCCTATTCACGCTATCGAACGCCTCGCTGCACCCTTGAGAGAAATCTGTGGGATCTTTGCTCCATGCCCCAAAATCCCCGCCTATATTATTAGGCTTCTCTCCGGTATTAAAATCTGCGACCAAAAATTCGCTCCCGGCCCCCTCAACATCGGCTGCGCTGGAAACTCCGGCCGCTAAAATCACCGCCGCGGCCACTAACATCGCGGCTAAAACCATCTTCTTTGCCATAATCTCCTCCTTTCGTTTTTCTTCCCTTAAATATACTACAGAGGCGATTAAAATCCGGTTAGTGCATGATTAAAAATAACTAATGTGGGTGAGCGCTATAAACCGGCGGGCAGGGATATGATAAAGGACGCTCCCTGTCCTGGAGAGCTCTCTATCTTTATCTTGCCGTTGTGCGCGTCCACGACCGACTTAACTATGCTTAAGCCCAGGCCGAACCCCTGGCCGGTCCTGGACTTGTCAGCCCGATAGAAGCGATCGAATACACGTTCGATCCGGTCTCCGGCGATCCCGCGGCCGGTATCCTGTACCTTTATCCTTAAATTTTCTTTCTCTCTGCGCGCGGTAACGGTCACCTTGCCGTTTTCGGGCGTATACTTTACGGCGTTATCAAGCAGATTGAGGAACATCTGTTTCAATTGTTCCTCATCGCCCTTTATACCCATATTGTCATTTTGCGAGAGACTGATCTCTATATGCTTCTCATCCGCAAGCTTCCTTATATTATTGGCAACGCCTTGTATAATAAGACTGAGATCCAGTTTTTTTCTATCCGGCATTATATTCTGCGCTTCGAAGCTCGCCAGCATAAGCATATTGTCGGCAAGCCTGATTATCTTATTCACTTCCTCAAGGCTTGAGCGCAATACCGATTCATAATCTTCCGGGTTCCTCTTCTTCTTTAAAGCCACTTCGAACTCGCCTTTTATGATAGTGAGCGGAGTCTTGAGATCATGAGACAGGTCCTCAAAAAGCCTCTTCTGGGAAGTGAAAGCATAATCCAGGCGCGCCAACATATCGTTAAATGTCACGGCGAGCTTTTCTATCTCATCGCGTGTCCCGGGAAGCTTGAGTTTCAGCTTCATGTTTTCGACCGTGATGTCGTGGATCGTCTTTATCATATTATCGACCGGACGCAGCGTCATCTTGGCCAGGAGCGCCCCAATCATGCCCGTTAGAAAGACGGTCAGCGGAAAGAGTATAAAGAGCGCCACCTTCATAGTATCGAGCGTTGTCTGTATGGAAGAGAGCGGGCTCGCGACCTGGACGACATATTCGACCTGGTTATTTTTGACGGCAGGCGTTATAAATATCCTGAATTTCACTATTCTTTTTGTGGGGAACGACGGTGTCAGGGTATCGAACATGCTGTTTCCGTACAGCACATATATGAGACTGTCTTCAGAGATACTGGCTATGCCCTGGGTGCTCTTCGAGGAGGCTACGACCATACCGTTCGGATCGTATATCTGGACTATTATATCGAGAAGTTTCGGGTCTTTCGAGCGTTCCTGGACCCAGCGCTGAGCTATAGTGGCAAAATTAATGCTGCCCTGCCATTCATCTATCCTGGCGCCGTACCGGTTCGGACCGAGCCTCTCGGCTTCCCAATATGTGCCTATCGCGTGGACTATACCCTCCGCCTTCGACCGCAGAAGCGTATCCATATTTTCATAAAGGCTGCGACTGACATAATGATACAGCACCGCGCTGAACGCGGAAAGCGTCAGCGCCAGGACCGCCATATACACTATCGTCATTTTGAAACGTATCGATCTATAAAACATGGCCGGTAATTACTCTTCCTTCAGTATGTATCCCCTGCCGCGAACCGTATGTATGAGTTTCTTCTTAGACCCGGAGTCTACTTTATTGCGCAGATAATTGATATAGACATCTATCACATTTGTGAAGGTGTCGAAATCGATATCCCAGACATGCTCGGATATCATCGTGCGCGTCACTATTGTACCCTCGTTGCGCATAAGATATTCGAGCAGGGAAAATTCCTTAGTCGTAAGCTCTATCTCTCTGGAGCCCCTTATCACCTTATGCGTAAGCAGATCAAGCTCCAGGTCGGCGGCCTTCAGTTTCGTCGGGGTTCGGGCGTCTTTTTTTCTCAGCATGGCACGGATCCTTGCCAGAAGCTCTTCAAACGCAAACGGCTTCGTAAGGTAATCGTCGGCCCCTGAATCGAGCCCCATGACTTTCTCTTTTACGGTATTCTTTGCGGTGAGCATGATGACGGGCGTCTTGATCTTTGCCCCTTTAAGTTTTTTGCACAGGGTCAGTCCGTCAAGCTTCGGGAGCATCAGATCGAGGAGGACCAGGTCGTAATCATTAGTCTTGGCTAAGAAGAGGCCTTCTTCGCCATCGTGGGCCATATCCACGGCATAGCCTTCTTCCTTAAGGCCGCGCCTAATAAACTCCGCTATCTTCTTCTCATCTTCTACTACCAGTATACGCATCTACCCCATCACTACTTTTCCGTCACACTTCTCCTGCAACCGAACCGTTTCTTCTACTGCCTCTTTATCAGGCTATTCACCTTATTGATAAAAGCCGCCACGGCCTGTCGGGCAGTCTTCTTCCCTCCGAAGAGAAGCTCGAGCTCCGGGATTATATACATCTCCTTAGCTTCTCTCCAGACAGGGGTAAATGGATCGTAAACAACATATCTCATAGCTCCATCCAGCATCTTCTTATTATAGGGAATTTTGCCGTCGTTTGCCCAGAGGTTACTCATAGCGATCGACATTATCGCGGGCTGCGTCAGGCCCGTCTCCGCAAGAGCCATCTGCGCGTCTTTACCGGCCAGCGCCTTTATCACCTCGAACGCTTCTTTCGGATGCTTTGACTCTTTCAATATACAATATCCGGAGCCGCCTGTGCCGAAGCCGCGTTTACCGTTTGGCCCCTTGGGAAACATCGCGACATCCCATTCAAAGTCCTGTATCTTCCGAAGCCCGGGAGTCTCCCAAATACCTGAGGCAAACATCGCCAGGCGTCCCGTCATGAACATCCCCTGCACGCCCATCGCAAGGTTCGTCATGGCGTTAGTAGACGGCTGCACTTTATATTTATTTATGAGGTCGGAATAAAACTGGAGGGCTTCCACGGATTCCGCGGAATTGAGCGTGCATTCCGTGGGATCTTTAACGTCATCCACGAGGCTGCCGCCGAAGGAGTAAACGAAGTTCATCCATGCCCACGCGTAGAAACCGTATTGCACGACCCTTCCTTCTCCGTCTATTTTGGTCAGCCTCTTTGCCTTCTCGAGCATATCATCCATATCCCAGTCGTCGGTAGGATACGGCAGATTCGCCTCGTCGAAGAGTTTCTTGTTGTAGTATACGCACGCGAAAGGCGCAGTGTCTCTGGGCACGGCATAAAGCTTGTTGTCCACCGTAAAGCGGCCGATTATCTGGGGATAAAAATCCTTCAGGTCGAACTCCGGATTACCGCCCACATATGGCGTAAGGTCCAGAAGGACGTTCTTTGATTGAAACGTAACGAAGAGGTCCACTTCGGTGCAGATGATATCGGGAGCGGCGCGGCCCGCTATACGCGTCAGGAGTTTGTCCGCGTATCCCCTGTAGGGAGTGTGTTCAAGCCTCACCCTGATCTCAGGATGGACCTTCTGCCAGCGGCTTATTATTTCGGCTATTATATTTACTTCGTCGGGAGCGCCCCAGAAAGCAACTTTTATTTCAATGGGCGCCTTTTCTCCCGGAGCCTTCGGAGACGCGGATCCGGCGCGATCGGACTCGCAGCCGGCAAGGCATAACGAAAAGGATAAAGGCAGGATCAACAGCGCCGCTATGAGTTTATCAGGCCTCACTATTCCTCCCTTTTATGCCGCGATTACATGAAGAAAAAACATTTGAAATAGAAGGTCGTGAGGAAATCGTCGATATTATAAAACTGGTTGCCTCTCCAGCCAACATCGACCCTTATTATACCGGGAGCGTAATATTCGAGGCCGGCAAGCCATCCGACATTGTCAAAGTCTGACATATTGATGCCGGTGCCAAGATCGAGTCCGCCCTGAACCCACAGCTTATCATATATCCTGTACTGGGCCCTGTTTTCAAACGTCAGCGCTATCGCGGTGACATCGAACGGGGCGGAAATCGGCATACCTCCCGTATACCCCGGAGGCCGAATCCACCACGCGTTATCTTCAGAACGAGTGTGACCGTATGCGTACTTAAGCATGGTGTAGGCGTTAAACCGGTCGTTAAAGTCGCGGCCTACCCTGGCCCAGATTTCGTATTTTTCAAATGTGTTGTTGAAAGGAGAGTATATATCGAGCGAATAGCTGAAACGCCCGGTGTAACTTGTCTTCAGATCCTTTGATTTCAGCCTCAATTCGCCTGCCACAAGATAATGGTCCGGAGAATACGCCCAGTCGTTATGAGGATAATCGGCTTTAAAATACTCGCCCTGGCCAAAGATCTCAAGCCTTGGGTTGGGCGCAAGCGACTGGTTGATATAGTATGTGCTTCTCACTTGTTGAGCCGAACCAAAATTCCATCTGACATCGTATGATTTTTGATCTATATTTGAATATCGGTAGCCGACGTTCGATATATACAGCCAGTTGATCGGCTCGATTCTCGCCGTAGTTATAAACATTATGTCCTGCTGAAACCAATTTGAGTCTTTGAGATCCGGAAATTTCGGATAGTACTCCCTGTACACATCGCGGTAATCTATGGTGTATTTTATCTGGCCTTTGATGTTACTGGCGGACTCCTTGGGGTCGCTTAGCGTGAACTCCGTCCCATATGCTCTTACGAAGAGCGGCTGGACTATGCTCCTGTAGTTGGCCGGTGTCTGTTGCACGCTATTCTGCCGCATGCCATGAAAATCACTCCATACATACTGCATCTCCTTTGCCATGATTATGTACGAATCGACAGGTTTCGGCTCCGCATAGATCTCGACCCTCTGGCCCACTCCAAGAGCGGGGTTCTTAAGGACATATTCGATCGGCCTGAATCCTCCGAATGTGGTATATGAAGACTCCGCGCCGATCCTGTTCGGGTCTATCTTCTTCAGCTGGTATATCTCTTCAGGCGTCTCTACCATGGGCAGGTCTATCTTATTTTCGACAGGCTGGCCGATGTTGATCTCTTCTTTAGTGTTTTGCGCAGAGGCATTCTGTTTGAAGAGCTCCTCTTGAGCTGGAGCGTTCTGCGCAGGGGCGTCCTGCTTAAAGAGTTCCTGCTGCGCTGAAGCGTTCTGCGCGGAGGCATCCTGCTTAAAGAGTTCCTGCTGCGCTGAAGCGTTCTGCGCAGGGGCGTCCTGTGCAAGCGTGTCCTGCCCGGAGGCGTCCTGTGCAAGCGCGGAACCCGCTACGCCGAAGCTGAATAAGCATAAGATCATGAACATGATCGTGATAAAATACATGATCTTCGTTCTTAGCATATCACCTTTCCTGGTCTTTTTTATTACAGGATGCTAATGATACTATTATGCTTATATTATCACACAGCCACTGTTTGTCAACGGGTTTCTATGTCTGCCGGCACTTTTCTGGTCAGGCACATGTCAATCCACCTTTGTATTGCCTCTAACTTCATAAACTTCTCCCAGATAAGCCCGGAACGGTAATTTTCGATCATAACAAGCGTTATTCCCACATCTATGGCGAGATGTTCTTCTGCCCACCAGTTTTTATCCAGGTTAAAAGCGTCTTTAAAGCCATATTTTCCGTAAAGAAAGCCTCCATGATTATCGTATAGGTACTTCATCCCGTCCAAAGACGCCCGGGGGTCAAAGACTATCGAGCCGGCCATTCCACAAGGAGCTATCGTGCCATCGTTGAATCCTTCACCGGGCTTCGCGCCATATCCCCTATATCCATCCGGACCGAGAGAAGCTGTTATACCCCAGGAGTCCTTGCCGTACGTTTTGTATTCTGAAGCGCTGTCGATGCAAAACTCCCGGTTCGCCTTCGTGGCATTTATGGAATTCTCAAAATAGTTAATATTACCGTCATACAAATCCCGAAAATCTATCCAGGCATGCGCATATTGATATGTGAAGAGGCTGCCCGTATAACAATAGACGAGCTCGTATTCTTTATACCAGTCCACGGGCCTCTTCCAGGCAAACCATGCGTCTCTCGGTATCGGGTGGGTCGGGGAGCCTATAGCCAGAGCGTACAATATCATCGCTTCGTTGTAGGAATCCCAGTAGTACCATAAGAAACCGGACTCCGGCTTCCAGCCCATACACATGGTGGACTTGCCGTTCATCATCCAGGGCCAGTCCACCTGCTCGTAAAGTTCGCGCGCTATCTCTTCGGCCTCCGTCCCTTTAAAATATTCTCCCGCGAATAACGCGCCCGCCAGAAATAACGCCGTATCTATCGAGGAGATTTCCGAGCTCCAGGTCCTGGACCCCGTACGCATGTCGAGAAAATGGTAGAAAAAACCATGTTCGTTCGGCACCTCATCCCTGAAGGCCTTAAGAGTCCTTATTACCCTCTCATACGCCTTATCGCGGTCTATCCACCCTCTCGCTTCCCCTATGCACATGGCGGTCAGGCTGAATCCCACTGCCGCTACGCTGCAGGGAGCTCCGGGCCGGGAGCTGTCCTTTACGAACCCGTTCGCGGGGTTCGCCTCGTTGGCGAAGTAAAGGATGCTGTCGTATTGGAGCTTGTCCAGAAACTCTTCATCCTGAGCGGCTGCATTATCGATCGGCATAATAGTGATCGCGATCCAGAGCGGGACCGCCAAAGCGGTTATGTAGATCTTCTTCATGTCTTGTATTTGGAAAGCACCCCGTCAATGACTCTGACTATCTCTTTTAATAGCAGGGCGTCCTCTTTTTTAATCTGCGGCTCGATGACAGCTATCTTCTCGTCGAGCGCCTGGTCGGCTTTCTTTATCTTCGCGAAATCGGCCTGTAGCGAGTCCACCATCTCTTCGAGCGCGGAGGAGGCCTCTTTCATCTCGTCGCCTTTTCGTATCTTGAAGCTGACGGAAAGGTCACCGTTACTTATGGCTTCGGCCGATTTTTCTATCCTGTACATAGGGCCGGCTATCTTATGGGAGATGATTATCCCGGCTACGAATATTATCACGGCAAGCAACATTACCTTCGGAAACATCGAACGGTTAACGGCCTTGAGGGCATTCTTCAGCGCATCCTTCTGCTGGACGCTTAATAGTTCCGCTTCCCTGAATATCCTGCTCAGGCGATAGTCGCCCTTTCTATAGCGGGCATCTTCGTAATCGGCTATGCGCTTTGCCGTCTCGAGATTCTGCGAAACTTTAAATTGGGAAAAGTTCTCTATGATCGACCCCCACATGCCAAAGTAAATGCCTACACCGCTGGTGATCATCACCACGGCAAGTATAGCCACTATTGAAAGCGTGTACTTAAGCTGGAACTTCCTCTTTATGAAATAGTTTCTTCTTTTTGGTTTATTGGGCATTTTATCGCTCCTATCTTTAATACGATTAGTATATCATATTACGGGAAATAGGCAACGGTAGGGAGATTTTTTGTGGGAAGGAAAAAGGCGCAGGGTAGATTCAGATCAACCCTACGCCTTTTATATTCGATCTATGGGATTACAGTGACACGAGAGCCGCCTGCGCGGCCTTGTAAGCCTCGACGGCTTCGGCCATATCGACAGGCCTGATCTTCGGCAGTATCCTTATTACGCCTCTTCTTATGTCTTCCATAGTGAACGGCGTGGGATCATTGGGGCCTCTTATCGCGATCCTGTTC
>JAHJHP010000091.1 GCA_018823705.1 Candidatus Omnitrophota bacterium
CCCCATACGAGCGCCAAGACGAAAGGGCACCTCGCGGCAGCCTGCCTGCCTGCCCGCTTATCAGAAGACAGGCAGGCAGGGACCCGAAGAATATTTTCGCAAGGGCCACAGCCGAAAAATCTCACGCTACCTAATCTGGTGCGCCTGGGCAGAATCGAACTGCCATATATGGCTTCGGAGGCCACCGCGTTATCCGTTACGCTACAGGCGCTTCGCATTTAATATATCACTATTGAGGGTGGATTTCACTTATTTATTGATTTTTGACTTGATGAGGGTATATACTGGAGGCACAATTTTAAAGGGGGTGAGTGAAGATGAAATATTTAACAAGTTTAGTCGTAGTATTGATGGCCGGTATTTTTGTAATCACCGCATGCGCCATGGCTGTGACTCAGGATAAGAAAGGCCCGGTGGGCACAGTAGTGTCTGCCGCAGTGGATACCACTAAGACGGTCGGCACGGCGGCAGGTGATGCTGTCAACGCTGTTTCCGACACAACTTCAAAAGCAACCGTAGGTGTAACCGGAGTAACCGGTGAAACCACGGAGAATGTCGGTCAAGCGGCGGGTGATACTGTAGGCGTTATCTCCGGTGCTACCGTAGAAGTCGCAAAGACCGTAACCACGACAGCCGGCGATACTGTCGGAGCTGTATTTGGCATTACGGAAGAAGCCGATTCAAGCGACATAAAATAATTATTTTCCCCATACAAATAAAAAAGAGCAGCTATAACCGCTGCTCTTTTTTATTCGGAATTAAATTGCACTTTTAAGGTAAGCCCTGCGTTTCGTTTCCGGAAAGCGCTCGATTGCGTAACGCAGCATAGTCCGCGGCATCTTTTTATAACGGCTCTTTAGAAAACGCTCCTCGGTATCGATATCAATGCGCTTTCCCACTTCGCGCAGCATCCATCCCACCGCCTTATGGATCAGATCATGCTCGTCGTTGAGAAGGATCCCGGCAACGGCAAACGTCTGAGCGGAAAGGCCATTCTTTATAAAATGAAACGTTGCCAATATCGCTATACGGCGGTCCCATATATTCTTCGAACCGGCAAGCTTATACAACACGGACTTATCTCTGTCTTTCAGAAATGCGCCGACGATACGATCAGCGGTGAGATCTACGAGATCCCAGCTGTTTATATATACGGTGTTTTTAAGATAGCGCCGGTATATCTCTCTTTTTTCCGGGCCGGCACCCTTTTCAAATTTCTGTACGAGTATCAGGAGGGCGCATAGCCTCTCCTCATGGATAGGCGAGCTCAATAATTTTTCGGCATCGCTTATATCGAGACAGCCGTATCTTTTTGATAGGGCTCTTATTTTCGGGACGGCCAGTCCTAAAAATATATCGCCCTCCCCGTATTCACCCGGGCCGGTCTTAAAGAAGCCCCGAAGAATCTTAGCTTTGGCGGGATCCGCCTGGGCGCGGAGGCCCTTCTTTAACTCATCGAGCATGTGCCGCCGGCCTTACTCTTAAACTGTTTCTTGTTATAAGGCAGCTTCATGAGTAGCATACCCATCATGCAATTATCCGTGAGGCCCGCATAAACCAGGCCGCATGCCACGAATACCGAGATACCGATAAACCATGGATGCGCAAACCGGCACAGGATAAGCCCCGATAGCATTAAGCTTCCCGCAATTATTCTAACCTGGCGCTCCAGTGAAATGATCTTCTGTCCCTTTACTAAAGGCAGGCGCTCCCTCTCCCACTTTATCATCCCGCCATCCAGAACTCTTACAGTTTTTATTCCCGACTGTATCAGCATATCGGCTGCCATCGCGGATCTGGTGCCTGTCCGACAGAGAACAATATAGCTCGAGGCTTTATCGCCCAGCTCGTCGAGCTTCGCGGAGAGAGTATCGATAGGCATGTTAATAGAATCTTTTATATGGGCTTCACTGAATTCCGAAGGTGAGCGCACATCGAGTAATTTAAAATTCGGATCTTTCGCAATAAGCTGATATGCGTCTCCGGGGGCTATCATCTCAAGTGACACTGCTTCACCCGACCGGTTAACGCGGATTATATTATCCATATTGAACGGTTTGTTCAGGGTTTTTGAGCGCATATTTTCGGCAAATTTCACCCTGTCGGCCCCCGCCAGAAAAAGATTATTTCTTTTTTCTTTCTTTATGGTAGAGGCTCTCTTTTCGTTATAATCATGGCCCGGGTAGACGATCGTATTCTCCGGTAAGGTCTTTAATTTCTGGAGAGTGTCAAATAGCGATTCCGGCGAACCATTCTGAAAATCCGTGCGGCCCACGCTTCCTATAAGAAGAACGTCCGCCGTAAATATGAAGCCGTCGCCATATATGTTAATCGTGTCATCGGTATGCCCCGGCGAATATATCACCTTGAGATCCAAAGTGCCTACCGAGATACTGTCTCCATCCTTCAGCCTCTTACCCGCTACCTGTGAAACGGCCTTTTCATGCATAAGCACCGGAGCGCTATATATCTTCTTGAGCACAGACCCCAGCGAGAAATGGTCTGCGTGCGTATGAGTATCTATGATATATTTTAGCTTCAGATTATTCTTTTTAATATATTTAGAGTAGCCATCCCCCAGGCTTATATGGGGATCTATTACGATGGCTTCTCTTTCACAGCTTACAATGTAGGAATAACAGCTTCCGGCGGTAAATTGTTTTATCTCGACGCCCATCTTTAACCCTCCTGTTTCTTCATGCCGGTATAGGGTAACTTTAAACGCTGATATTACGTATGCCTTCCGCGACGTTCCTTATCGAGCTTTCCGGGGTGGATGCTCCGGCTGTGATGCCCACTCTTCGCGCGAGCTTAAACCACACCCGGCGAAGGTCACCCGGGGAGTTCACCCAATATGTCCTTCTGTTAAGGGACCGGGATATCTGATAAAGCCGCTTCGTATTGGCGCTGGACTTAGACCCGACAACTATCACGACGTCATTCTTAACGGGTAGGGTTCTTGCTTCCTTCTGCTTCGTCCTGGTGGGATTGCATATTGTATTTCTGAAGGCCAGGTCGCGGATGCGGCGTTTCAGCGCGCTTACTATACGAAAGACCTTCGCCTCTTCTTGAGTTGACTGGACAACTACACCGGCTCTGGCTATATTCCGTAGCGTTTTACGGGAGATATCGGAGGGCGAACTTATTATAACGGGCCGCTTCTTAAGCTGTCCGACTATCCCGCGGACCTCATCGTGCTCTTTATCGCCTATGATTATGACCGTCCTGTTATCCTTCTCCAGGGTCTTCGCGATCGCGTGTATCTCTTTTACCATCGGACATGTCGCGTCTATGATCTTGTATCCCGCGCGTCGGGCGCACGTAACGGTGTCCTGCTGAACGCCATGAGCCCGGATAAGGAGCGTCCTCATTTCCCGCGATTCAAGCGGAGCCTTTATCCGCTTTATGCCTGCGGCTCTCATTTCATCCACGACGACTTCATTGTGTACTATGTCGCCGAGCATATAGACTTTACGGTCTGACGCGGCGGCTTTCAGGGCGATAGCAAGCGCGCGCTTGACGCCGAAACAGAAACCCGCACTCCCGGCTATCGTTATCTTCATAAAAAATATTATACCACAGAATTAGGGGACGTGTCACTTTACCCACTCCACTTAAAACAGAGAAATCGGGGGACACGATACTTATTTCGTAATCTTAGTTAATTAGAAATAAGTATCGTGTCCCCCGATTTCGATTTAAAAAGTGGAGTGTCCCTGCCTGCCTGATGGTAAGCAGGTCGCAGGCAGGCAGGCCAAAGTGACACGTCCCCTAATAACTACAGCGACGCGAGAGCTGCCTGCGCGGCCTTGTAAGCCTCGACGGCTTCGGCCATATCGACAGGCCTGATCTTCGGCAGTATCCTTATTACGCCTCTTCTTATGTCTTCCATAGTGAACGGCGTGGGATCATTGGGGCCTCTTATCGCGATCCTGTTC
>JAHJHP010000092.1 GCA_018823705.1 Candidatus Omnitrophota bacterium
CCTTTGCAACCAATAGTTAAGCTACCAGGTGTTTAGGCGGAATCCTACGAAGCTCTCGGTGTTTTGAGACATGAATGCGAAGTAGGATTTGAGGCCGCCTCCGGCGGCTGAGTTCCGCAGGTTCCCCTTTTTCTGCTGAACAAAAGACCGGTCCCTATAGCTGGAGCTTAGGGGAAATATTTTCAGTGCGACTATGCTTCGTACTTAGGCCGAACGACGCCGCGAATGAAGCTCTGAGGCGCGGCAAAGATTGGGAGCATATTTTCGCGGTAACTCTTTTTGTATTTACTTTACGGGTAATGCTGGTGTATAATTTACGTCGAGGAGCTAATGTATAGAGAATTCTTCGGATTAAAAGAGAAGCCATTTAACATAACAAGCGATCCCAATTTCTTGTTCCTCAGCCGTGTCCACAAAGAGGCGTTTGCTCACCTGCTTTACGGAATAAACGAACGAAAAGGTTTTCTTGAGATAACCGGTGAAGTCGGCGCCGGTAAGACTACATTATGCAGGGCGCTCCTGAGTCAGCTCGACAAGAAGACCAAGAGCGCGTTCATCTTTAACTCCACTCTTCCGGAATTACAGCTACTGCAGGCCATACTTGAGGATTACGGGATAACCGTTACCAGCCGCAATAAGGTATCCCTGTTAAAACAGTTGAACCATTTCCTCATAGACGAGCTCACTCACGGCAATAACGTTATCCTGATAATCGACGAAGCCCAGAACCTGAAGCCTTCGATACTCGAAGAGATACGGATGCTCTCGAATCTTGAGACGGATAAGGAGAAACTTTTCCAGATCATCCTGGTCGGACAGCCCGAGCTTAAGGTTAAGCTCGCCTCTCCCTGCTTAAAACAGTTGAGACAACGCATATCTGTGCGTTTTCACATAACACCTCTCGATAAAGACGAGGCGGCGGATTATATAAACCATAGGCTGAGTGTCGCCGGATCGACGGGCCAAACAGTTTTTGAGCCTGCTGCTATTGAAGATATTTATAATTTTTCCGGCGGCATACCGCGGCTTATCAATATGGTCTGCGATAAATCGATGCTGACCGCGTATACGATGGAAACCAGGTGCATAACCGCGCATATCGTAAGCCGGAGCATCAAAGAGATGGAAGGACATTTGCCGGGATGAGCATTATTCGGGAAGCGCTTGAAAAAGCGCAATCAGATGTTGGTTCGGATCTTCCCTCGCCGGAAAACGTGCCGATGA
The DNA here is from genome assembly GCA_018823705.1 of Candidatus Omnitrophota bacterium. Lineage (GTDB taxonomy): Bacteria > Omnitrophota > Gorgyraeia > 2-01-FULL-45-10 > 2-01-FULL-45-10 > CAIMPC01. Next base: position 1,225 of record JAHJHP010000092.1, read on the forward strand.
AGAAACCTGAGAATATCGGGTCGTCGGTATGGCCGTTTGTACGAAAACTTTCAAGACCGCGAAGAACCTATAAAAAGGTTTTTATCGCGGCGGTGATTATCTTTCTCATAACCATAGTCCTTCTGCTGTCCGGAAGGTTTCTATCGATGATCGGTGATATGGCAAAGAGAACGAGCGCGAAGAACGCGCAGGAAGTCAGCTATAGGCCGATTATCAGAGATATGGCAAAAGAGCCTGCCGGCGCGACTGACCGTCTCAATGCTTCCCCGATGCTCGCTAAAAATACGACAGCGCCCGAGCTTGTATTGAACGGCATAATGTATGTGGAAGGAAAGCCGAGAGCTATAATAAATAATTTTATCGTTGAGCCGGGAGATACGGTGCTTGGCGCGCTTATAACCGGAATAAAGCGCGAAAGCGTTATACTTGAGCATGAAAACGTGGAGATAACGCTCAATCTTAGGTAGGGGTGTATTAAGAAGCGACGCCCTTAAATCTCCATCTCAAGCTTATGAATATTAAAACCGCTTATGGACAGAGTATCCGTTTCTTTAAAACCTTTTTTCACGCAGAGCTTCATGGCATCCGACATCCTGTCGGTGCACCTGAAACAGATCTTCTTGTAGTTCTTCCGTTTGCAGAAGTCAATAGCTTTATCGATAAGCTCCGTACCATAACCATGACGGCGTCTCTTTACATCTACAAATAGCCTGCGTAGCAAAGCTGTGTCGCCGGTTTCCATCTTGATGCCGACGGTACCGGCTATCTGCGGAGCCTCATCGATCACGAAGAAGGCGTCTTTCTCTCCCCCATAGGTCTGACCTATCTTTTCCAGGTCGCTGTCGGAATAGGCCGACTTGTCAAACGGGTACTCTCCGGCAAGTATGCCCAGTATTAGCTTCTTTACGTTCTCAGCATCGGTCTTCTTGTATGACCTCAAAACGTGTTCCATCGCGAATCCTCCGGTAAGAGCCTAATTGTCGATACAGCTTCTCAAGGCATTACGTACTGCTGAATCTGCTACACCATCGATTATTCTCACATTGCCGATATTAACGGCAAGAATAAAACGATTCCTGCCCCTTGTGAATTTTTTATCATGGAGATGAGCTGCGTAGATCTTCGGAGCGGCTATCCCCTTTATGGCGACCGGAAGCCCCACTTTCCCGATAAGCGTCTCGATTTTAACGGCATCAGATCTTTTTATAAGGCCAAGCCCGCGCGCCACCCGGCCTGCCACACGCATTCCGAGAGCTACCGCTTCTCCGTGATCGTATCTGCCTGAATAGCCGGAGGCCGCTTCTATCGCGTGTCCCATCGTATGACCGTAATTCAATATGGCCCTCACACGTCTTCTGTCGAGCTCATCCCTGGCAATAATACCGGCTTTTATCCCGACGGACTTGAATACGACATATTCGATGGATCCCATATCCAGCTTCAGTATCTTAGCATAATTCGATTCGACGTACTTGAAGAGTGCGGAATCTTTTATAACGCCGTACTTTATTATCTCGGCGAGGCCGTTCCTTATCTGTCTGAGCGAAAGCGTCTTTATTGCCGATACGTCAGATATAACCACCCTTGGCTGGTAAAATGACCCGACCATGTTTTTCGCGACGCTCAGGTCTACCGCAACCTTTCCGCCGATGGAAGAGTCTACCTGCGCGAGTAAAGTCGTCGGTATCTGCACATAAGGAGTCCCTCTCCTGTATACGGAGGCGACAAAACCCGCTAGATCACCCACGACTCCGCCGCCCAAAGCTATTATGAATATACGCTTATTGACATCATAACGGCTCAGTCTATTCAATATGGATCTCGCGGTCGATAAGGACTTTGCTTTTTCGGAATCGGGCACGAGCTCAAAACGGACCGTGAAACCGTCTCTCTTAAGAGCTTTTTCGATACTTTTTTTATATAGAGCTGCCACGCGGGGATTCGTAATAACCACTGCATCTGTTCCGATCCGGAGTCTTTTAATTATACGCCCACAATCACCGATCAGGCCCCTGCCTATCAGGACATCGTACGAGCGCTCCCCCAGACGTACTTTAATCTTTTTCATTTCAACCGGAATGTTTATTTTGTTGTCTTCTTTGCGTCAGCTACACCTGCCGGCTTCCCGGCGGCTTTAACCGGTGCGGCTTTGGCGCCTGGGGCGGCAACGGCAGCGCCCGGAGCTGCGATTGCGCCTTCTACCGCGGTGTCTTCTGCGACAACCTTCTCTTTTTTGACCTTGAATTTAGCTACCTTGAGTTTGGGTAATTTATATACGGAGTCTTTATCCGTCCATTTCTCTTTATCTTTTAATATCTTCACTCTCTCGTATCTTTTTAAGACCGATCTTAGCGCCTTATCTTTGTCGGATGAGCGCAAACTTGGATGCTGTGACATACTTCCTCCCTTATATTTTTTATTAACTGCGAACTGATATTACCTTAATTTAAACATTGCGTCTTTGTTGATTTGCCTTACTCTCATCAAGTCTCTTCGGGCATCGGCGTCGTTCTTATTTCTGTAAGCACCGACGCAAACCCGATAATAAGGCTTAAAATACGTGACGCTTGCGTTGAAGCCCTGCTTTATAAGAATTGCGACAGAGGCTTGAGCGTTCGCTCTTTTTGCGTATGATCCGGCAAGTATCGTGTACGGTTTCGATTCCTGAAAAACAGTCGTCGCCTTTACCTGGCGCTGAACTATCTGCCTGACAGGCGGAGCGGGCCTCACGGCAGTCACTATAGGCGCTGTATTGAGTATGTTCTTTACCGGAATAGCGGCCGGCCTGACCCGCGCACCCGGAGCTCTGGAAAGTTGCTCCGACGGTTTTCCCGCCTGGACGGCCGGGGCATTCTTGCGCGACTTTCCGCTCTCGACGCCCATAGCATACACAATAACAAAGACCATCATCATGCCTATGGCGATGAAGACTATCTTTTCAAGGCTGATAGTGATCGAGACCTTGCCTTCGAAATCCGCTTTTGGCAGCATCTCCGCAAACCGCGAAAACGACTTTTTAGGCTGCTCGAATTGAAATAATTCTTTCTGGTATTTTTCCTCTTCCATAATCTTTATCTGATTTTTGCGTATTATAACACATGCGCTTTCAAAAAGCAACCGCAGTCCCTCGTGCGGTCGGGTGCTTTACCTTTCCACTTGCTCCGCCTTTTCTACGGCGGCGTTTACTTTCGAGGCCGCCTTCCGCTTGTCGCCACCAGCTATAGGGGACGTGTCACTTTGGGACACTCCACTTTTTGTGAATTATCTATAGCTACCAGTACTATTTAAAGTGGAGTGTCCCAAAGTGACACGTCCCCTAAATACTCATAACCATATGGCCCTTGCGCACCTACAGGTATACTGCGCGCTATGCCGAAAAAATTCAACCCGCTCGCTTCATGAAGCCACTTGTGCTTTATTTCAAGCGTCATGGGGTAGAAGACCTAAGTGCGACATATATGAGCACATTGAAAATATTAGGTCTCTTTGTGAAGCAGAAAAAGTGTGGAACCGAAAAATCTCCGCCTACTTGACGCCTATGTTGAGGCGGAAGAGTTTGCCGGTTACACGGATAGACGGTTTCGCCAGATCGCCCTCGACTTTTATCGTAAGGCTCTTCCATCCATCGCCCCCGTCCTTTAACGCCATACTTGTTAATTCGGGGGGTATTTTGCCGATTAACTCCTTGTCAAAGAAAATAGCTATATCTGCATCAATAACGTTGCCATAAATCAGTGTGCCGTCGACTGAAAACCTGATAGTATCGCCCGAGGCAAGAAAATCGTTTACGCTGATACCGTCTCTTATCGCGCTTACTTTGCCCGTTATGGTCTTATATCTCAATAAGCTGCTGAACGGAAGAGCTATCAGGTCGCCTATATTATTATACGAGGCCGCTTCTTCGGAGCCTTTCCTGATGAACTGAACATTGTTCAGGCTGAAGTCGGCCGTCGTCTTAACCGCCGGACTCTTATCGAATACGAGCTTTACGCTGGCTCCCGATGACAATATGCCTACCCCCCGCTTCCGTTCGATGGCTTTAAGGTCTTTGAATACGAACTCAGTGAGGCCGCCGGTTGTCAATTTCTTGTACGAAATGTCGATATCGTTCGACCTGGCGAATATGAAGACCGCTATATGAGCGTAAAAAATGACGATACAGAAGATAAATACCGATAAAGAGATCACCAAAAAAAATATTGCGCTCTTCCCTGACTTCATCTTCACCTCCAGCATATGTTATCAAAATCACAATTGGCGCAGATATCTTTGTCGCGTTCGTTCAGCTTTTCAAAACGCAGTTCTTTGATCCGGCCCCATACGTCTTTTATTATCTTTTCCAGATCGGCGACCATCTCATCGGTCACCTGCACCGACTTTGATACGTAATCGCCCTTCTTAAGCGATGCCCTGGATATCTTCTCCGATAAGGGCTCAATGAATACCAGCGTCAAGCTTCCGGCTTTCCTTCCTTTTGATTCCTTCTTAGCTCTCTCGAAAAGCAGTTTATATGCGGCAAGTTGCCTCAGATATCCATCGCAATCAACGCTTGCCAGGTCCTTGCATTGATCGATGCTCTTTATGTGCTTGTCGGGCCTACCAGTCTTATAGTCCAGTATCCTTACCGAAGCTTTCTCCTCGTCCTCCCACTCTACCTTATCATATTTACCGGTGAATATTATATTGTCGCCGATGGTTACGGTCAGTTTCTTCTCCAGGTCTATCGGCATTACGGGATGCGCCGATTCGCGCTCGTACCAGCCTTTCAGGGTCTTCATCTTATTTAAACAGTCGCGCTCCATCGCCTTATCCACCCCCTGAAATCTAAGTTCTCTTCTGAATGCGTTCTGAAATAATACCAGGGAAGGGAACTTGCTTTTAGCCATATATTCCCTATACGTCTCCTCCAGCGCTTTATGTACGCAATTTCCGAATACGAGGCTCTTCTTCTTTCGTCCCGGAAGCTTTAACACGTCATTGTATAAAAATTTTCTGCGGCAGGTGATGTAGTTATTCAATCTTGTGGGATTCAGTGTCATGCCGGATATCATATCCTTAAGCACATCGTCCGTTCCTATGAAAGAGTCCGCGGCCTTAGCTGAGTCGAGCGACTTACCGATCAAAGTTTCTTCGCTCTCACGGATATCTTCAGCCGGATTTTTGGATACACTGAGCCGATCCAGGTAAAAAGACGGCACATTATCTTCAGTGGGACTTGCCGTAAATATGAGGTCCGATTTTGCGCGGGTCATCGCAACATAAAAAAGACGCGCCTCATCCTGCAGCGTTAGTCTTCTCAAGGACTCTTTATCCGGCTCCTGCTTCTTGTCCTTGAAAAGATCAAAAGGCAGTTTTATCTTTTCATGGATAGCGCGCGCAGGCCAGTTCTTGTTCTGAAGACAAAAAGGTATTATAACAGACCGGAATTCCAGGCCCTTGGATCCGTGAGCTGTATATACCCTGACACCTTCCTGGGTAAGCGTTACCAGGTCTCCCTGCACCGGAAGGCCATGGCTCTTCCTGGTCTTTATTTCGCTCAGGAACGCGCCGAGCCTGACAGAAGGATCGGCGAGATCGCTTCTCTTGACCATATTAACGAATGAGCCTATGCCCCTGAGCTCTCTTATCCTGAGTATGCCGTTTTTTGAGTATTCCCTGAGAATATATTCATATATGCCGGCGTCTTTTATGAAGTTAATGAGGAGCATATGGACGGGCGTATCGTAAGCGTCGGTGAGCAGTTTTTTGACGACTTCGAAGGCGCGCTTGAACCTCTCCGGAGCCTCCAATTTCAGTTCATCGCGGTCCGCTGAGAAATAAGCAAAGAACGCGGACAGGAGAGTCTTCTCTCCATCCGGGCGCTTACGCTCTATATGCGCAAAATTCACAAATCTCAGGATGTCCGCCTGCGGTATTCCGAAATAATCAGCTATAAGGACTTTGTATAGCGCGGTATCTTTCGATTCGGCGTCTATCAGATCTATATGCGCAAGCTCCAGCGCGTCCATAAGCTGACTGACGCGCTTCTCGCGGCCGATATCCTCCTTACCATCGGTGGCATAGGGGATGCCGCGGCGCAGAAAAGCATCCGTTATCTTCAATATATGTTCCCGCTTCCTGACCAGCACGGCTATGCCGTTATAGGGATGTTTGCGCTCCTCCTCGCTCAGTCCTGTATCAGTCTCAGCCCTGGACTTAAGCTCCTTTACCCTGTCGGCTATATATATCAGCTCTTCCTCTTCGGTCGACAGCTCTCTGTAGGTGAGTTCTTTATTACTGAACTCTTTGACGCTATTCAGCGTCTTCTCGGCCACGCGGACGTCTATGAGATCCAATATCTTGCCGGATGCTTTTATCAGGTCATCGGAAGACCGGTAATTATCCGTAAGAAAGACCTTCTTTATTCCTGGAAACCGTCTCTCCAGTCTTTTGAAGTTATCTATATTGGCCCCCTGAAAACGGTATATCGACTGGTCATCATCGCCGACGCAGCAAATATTGGCTTTCTCGGTGCCGGCCAGTTCGAATAAAAGATCTAATTGCGCTCCGTTTGTATCCTGATATTCGTCGACCATTATATACATATACCGGTCTCTGTAATCTTTGCCGAGGAGCGGTTCTTTTCTGATCGCCTGGACCGCGAAGATTATCATATCGTCGAAGTCGTACCGGCCACGCTCATCAAATAGACCCTTGACCGGGATCTCTTTGAGTTCTTCGTACTTCGTATATACCAGGGAAAGCGCCTTAAGCCTCTTCATATACTTATCTTCCATGGAACGGTACAAACTATCTTTAGCTTTTAAATAATTCTCAAGGATCTTCGGCGTTACATCGTCTTTTTTCAGATCACTTATCTTATTGAGCAATTCCCTGACATATAAGAAAGGAGCCCTGAACGGCCGGATATCCTCCACGCCGTCGGTATTATTCAATATGTATTCGATCGCTTTTATCCGATCCACGTCATCCATCAATATCTTATCGCCTATGTAATTGGCGGCTTCGGCGGATTCCTGGATCATCGAATTGGCAAAACTGTGAAATGTCCCGACCTCGACATCGTAACCTGCGGGGCCTATGACCGAGGCAAGCCTCTCCTTCATCGCTTTGGCGGCGGGATTGGTATATGTAAGGATGAGTATATTTTCCGGACGCGCCCCGGTCTTCTTGAGGATAGACGCCGCTCTTACCGAAAGTAGCTGTGTCTTTCCCGTGCCGGGTCCGGCGAGCACCAGAAGCGGACCTTCTATAGTATCTACTGCGATCTTCTGTTTTGGATTTAACTGCTCGTAAAATTTCAAATCATACTCCGTAGCGGATAATATGGCGTGGTTAGATAAAATTAAGCAGGTCTCTTCTTAAGCAGCTTGACTATATTAGATATCAGCTTAGGGTCGCGCGTGTAACTGTATCCCGTAGTGGATGTAGAGCGGTGAGCTATAAGAATATTACAGGAAGTAAGCTCCTCGAGCGCTTTTTTAACTTTACCCCTGTCCTCATCGATCCATGCAGCAACTCCGCGCGGCGTATCTATGGATGACTGATTCTCGTGAAAAAAATTTACAATTTTTGTTCTTATGCCCGGCTTCAAGGCCTTATTGAGATCCATTTTTTATACCTCCCGGTCGAATAATGTAACTCTTATTAGCGGATATAATTGGACTCGCGTTGATCCCTCTTGACTGCGTCTTTGATATCTTTTCGCCGCATCACATTCAGGAAAGAGTCCACAACCTTCGGATCGAACTGTGTTCCTGAATTCCTGGAGACCTCCATAACAGCCTCGCTGATCGATTTTGCCGCACGGTAAGGTTTTTTCGAAATCATTGATTCGAACGCGCTGACGACGGCCATTATTCTGGCGCCAAGTGGTATCTGGTCTTTCTTAAGGCCTTTCGGATAACCGGAGCCGTCGTAATTTTCATGATGATACATTATTATGGGGGTTACGCCCTTGAGCGCTTTTATATGCTTTATTATCTCTACGCCGGCTGCCGGATGCGCTTTCACCATCTTGTATTCTTTGCCTGTAAGTTTTGTAGGTTTTGCGAGGACGGCTTTCGGGACGAATACCTCGCCGGCATCATGCAGCACCGATGCGTACTCGAGGCTTTTCAGGGAATCGGCATCCATCATCTGTTCCTGCCCTATGCACTGTGCTATCTTCACCGAGGAGACCCTGGGCACATATGTGCCTGGCGCTCTCGTATCGAGTACCTTTGCAAGAGCCTTGATTGTGCCCATAGTAAGCCTCTCCTGCTCCTTATATAACTGGGCGTTTTTTATAGCGATGACCGCCTGCTCCGCCATAGTAGACATGATCTCCTGGTCAAACGCTGTAAAAGGTTTCTTGTCGATCTTGTCGTATAATGTTATTACACCTATAATATCTTCATCTATCAGGGGAGTCGCCAGATAGTCACGCGCCCTTACCGGCCTGCCGTATTTAAATGCCTTTCCGGGGGCCCACATTCCTACCTTCACTTTCTTGAGCCTGATCTTTTTAGCCCGTAAATCTACGGTGACTTTAGGCAGGAGCAGTTTTCGTTTCGAATCTACAAGTTTTACGGAACAACGCTGAGCCCTCATTATCTGCAGGGAGAGCCTGGCTATACGCGGCAGGAGCTCGCCCAGATCAAGAGTCGAGCTTATCAGGCGATGGACGGTATGGACCGTGGAGAGAGCTATCGCCCTGGGCCTGAGCGTTTCATACAGCTTCGAAAGCTCTATCTCCTTCTGAACTTCCTTAACTATGGTATCGGCAAATGCCGGAAATATTTGAAGTGCTTCCGAAGAGATCTCTTTCCTGGAGTAACACGCCCCGATATATCCGTATATTTTATCGCCTTGCGCTATCGGAAATACAAAGCCATGAAAGTCTTCCATGCAGTCGAAGCTTAAAAGTTTTTTATGTTCGGCGGATTTTTTTAGCGTTTCAGCCAGGGTATTAAGGCACTCTCCCGATTTATCGGTGAAGATCTTCTTTATGCTATGGTAACTCTGTTTTAAAAGGTCTTCGATCTCTTTGGTCTTTGGGTTGGGCTTGTCTATAATCCACCAGAAGGCGGGTTTTATAATGCATCCGAAGCACTCTTCGGCCTTCTTCAGGCTTACGCTCCTCCTCAACCGTTCGAATAATTCGATCTGATACGTATTTTGACCCCTGATCTCTTCCATAACTATTTATACTCTCTCGTATGGTTCGAAAAACTTCTTATACTCATCCAGCGCGTACCTGTCCGTCATGCCGGCAAGGTAATCGCATATAACTCTTTGCTTCTCTTCCTTTTTCAGCCGGAAATGGGTATTCGGAGGCAGTTGGTCCGGCTTATCGACGTAATTACTGAAAAGGCTCTCTATAAATCTGTACGCTTTATTGGCCATGCGCACCACCCTGTAATGCCGGTAAAGATTTTCGGTAAGAAATTCCCTCATGGGCCGGCGAAGCGTAAGCATGCTTTTGGAGAACGTGACTATCCTTTCAGGGAGCTTCACGGCATCGCAAGTCTTTCTTATCCCGTACTTCTTTATATTGTTTTCGGTATGGGTTATTATGTCGGTGACCTGCTCATTTATAAGGGATCTTATTATCTGATACTTCCTTATCTCCTCGCTTATCTTCGGATATCGTCCGTCAATGCTCTTCTTTCTGTTAGTCCAGAGTTTTATATGTTTTAGGTCACTTTCCTTTATGAGGCCGCTCGTTATGCCGTCGTCAAGATCATGGTTGTCGTATGCTATCTCATCCGCCAAGTCAACCACCTGGATCTCGAGTATCGGTGAACCGTTCGATTTAAAAGAGCCTTCCGGCCTTGGCCCGTCAAAAGCCGTGGAATGTTTTATGATGCCCTCCCTTACCTCATAAGTGAGGTTAAGGCCGGGAAAGTCGGGATATCTCTGTTCCAGGAGATCGACGACTCTCAGGCCTTGCGTATTATGATCAAAGCCGCCATGGTCTTTCATCATATCGCGTAGGGCGTCCTCGCCGGAGTGGCCGAAAGGGGTATGCCCCAGATCATGGGCCAACGCAAGCGCTTCCACAAGGTCTTCGTTCAATCTTAGAGCTCGCGCTATCGATGTCGCTATCTGACTGACCTCGAGTGTATGTGTAAGACGAGTGCGGTAATAATCCCCCTCATGATTAACAAATACCTGTGTCTTGTATTCGAGACGCCTGAATGCTGTAGAATATATGATGCGATCTTTGTCCCGCTGATAGCAGGAGCGATAGTCGTGCTCATCTTCTTTATGTATTCGCCCCTTCGTCATGCGGCTCTTCTGCGAATACGGGGCCAGCAGCTCTTCCTTCTTTTCCAGGTCTTTTCGTTTAAGCATATATCTTCCCGGCTATCTCTCGCGCAAAAGTTCGTAAAGCGAATCAAGCGACTCGGGCATCACCCTGGTGCCGCCTATCAAAGGCATGAAATTTGTATCTCCGGTCCATCGCGGCACGATATGGGCGTGGATGTGGCCGGCAAATCCTGCGCCGGCAACCTTTCCGACATTGAGACCGATATTGAAGCCGTGCGGCTTCAATCTTTTATCGATAATAACCTTCGCCTTATTGATGAGCTTTATCATATCGAGAAGCTCTTCATCCGACAGAAGCTCAAGGCTCTTTACATGCCTGTACGGGGCGACCATAACGTGGCCGTTGTTGTAGGGGTAAAGGTTCAGCATCGAAAAGGAGTGCGCGGATCTTTCGAGGATATACAGCTTCTTCAGGTTCTTCGCCTTCTTCGCGAGGCAGAATATGCATCCGGAGCGTTTTCTCAGGTAAATGTATTTACTTCTCCATGGAGCCCATAATTTATTCATAGCACGCTCCTATATTGAATTACGCGGACTGCTCCTCTTTTTTCAGTTTTGTCCTGGCATCCTCGAAGAACGGCTCTGCGAACTCGGAAGACCATGTCTTATCGGCAAATGAGCGCTCGCTCACATTCTTAAGAAAGTTCTTAAAGTCCTCGAAGTAACTGCCATATATGTGAAAGCTATCGCTTATATCGACATATCGGCCAACCCTGACGGTCGTATGCAGGCTTTTTGAGATCTCCGCGGCTATTGCCTTCTGGAGGTCGGTCAACGCAAAGATATTCATGAAGCTGGCTTTGTAGGCATCCCTGGAGCGCCAATGGGTATTCATGTTGAGCACGTATCCGCCGTCGACCTGCTTAACGAGCCTGCACCATATTCTCTGCAGGCACGGCGGATCATCCGTAACGGGGTCTGTCTTCGGGTTCCATGTTATGCCCTGCGCTCTCCTTGTGTGAGGCACAGACGAAAGTTTTTTTACTATATAATCGATTTGATCCACTTTCAGGCCCTCAATATCAAAAGAAGCCAGTCTTTGATGGTATGTGTATGTCCACTTTCCCTCCTCGGGCTTTATCCAGTGGTCATGTATGCCCAGGACGACTTCCTGCCTGTACACTTCGAGATCCTCAAGCGCCCCGGGAAAAGCCCTGTGGATCCTGGGCTCTCTCATAGGATCGTTCACAACCATTATCATCGTCGAATCCTTGCTCGGGGCATCCGACGGCTTATCATACTCGGTCTTTATATCGAGTCCGTCCTTCCAGGTAGCTATTACGGCCTTCTCCCATGCCGCCGGCAGCGTGTCGCCTTCAACCTTCAATACCGGGATCTCCCTGTTCATCGCAGCCTCACAATCGTTCCTTCTATCCCCTTGTCGGTGACGTCCAGTATTCCGTAGGTATTAGTACTGGCGAATATCGTGTCGGTAGGGCTTCCGGGATTAAAAAATAGTATACCGTCTTTCTTGATATTAGTAGCCGAATGAGAATGGCCGAAGACTATCGCGTCTACGTCTTTGAATTCCTGCTTGACCGTCTGGATAAGGTCTTTGGGCGGCCCGTAACCGTGGACAAGCCCGATATTGAACTTTCCCACAGTAATGACCTCTTTGTCTTTTAATTGGCGCCGCAACTCCGGTGAATCCATGTTTCCGCGCACGGCATGAAACTCCACTTTTGATCTTATTATGAGAGCATACACCTCTTCTTCGATGAAATCTCCGGCATGCAACACCATATCGGACTTTTGTATCTCGTCTATTATTATGTCCGGCAGGGCATGAGCCGCCCTGGGAATATGAGTGTCGGACAGGACGAGTATCCTCATAACGCTACTACCCTCTTTTTATGATACAGGGTTAACAGGCTATTGACAGTGCGGCTGTCCCAGATCGATATCTTGAGCTCCTTGGCAAGCAGTTTCGCGTTCTCATCTATTCCCCTTATCGGTATTATAAGCTTATTGGATATCTTACAATCCAGGGCTTTCACGTTTCTTATAAAAGCCACTATATCATTCTCATTTACCTTGCGCTCGTAGGCCTGAACGATCCAGAAATTCCCGCGGAAAGAAGCCGCAATGAACTGATTTGAATCCGCGAAAGATCTCACCTCTACTTTTGTAAAATGAGGCATTCTTGAGTTCTTCATATCGAGCGATACCAGTTCGTTCGAGAAGAGATTAAAAAGCTCCGCTAGTCTGTCGGCGGTAGATATCGCAAGCTCATTCTCAAACTCGCCAATGTAAGCGACTATATCTTCGCGGAAAAGCGCCGTCTTATCGAGCGCCCCGTCCACGAGCAGGTTCTTCTTTCTTTCGTAAACATACTTTAACCAGAAGTCGAGCATGACGTCATCGATCGAATAAAATATGCCACTTCTCGTTATAAGGCCCTGCTCCGAAAGACGGCGCAGGGCATCTGTTGCTCCGGTATGCGTTACGCGCAGGCTTCTGGCGATTTCAGACTGTCTGTTCCTGCCGTTTGCTATCGATACCAATATGGATATATGCAGGTCTCTGACCTTTACGTCGATCAGCTCGAGAATATAGTTCATCAGGTATTGATGTATTGTGCCGCTTGAGTTATATACAAGCTCCAGTATCGCTTCGGCGACGATGTCAATGCCTACATAACTCGTCATGCGTTTTATGGCGATATCCTTTATCCTGCGGATCATATTGTTGAGGTAGAAGGGATTGCCATCGGTAAACGCTATTAAAAACTTCTTCAGGAAGATGTCGGTATCGAAACTCGACAGCCTGATGTTTATGAATTCATCGGATGCCCGGGCTCCGAAGTTCGTAACCTTGATAACTTCGAAGTTGCCGAAAAGAAGCGACAGCTTTTCCGATATTATTTTACGTATAGCAAGGCTCCGCGAGCTTGACACTATGTACATCGTATCTTTTTGAACCATTATAACCTTGCCGAAAGCCACGAAAGGGTTCCTTATCCCGAGAAATTCGAGGTTATCGAATTCATCCAGAATGACTATGCAAGGTAAGCCGCTCTCCATTTTTAGCGTTGAGGTGAGTTCTAGCAGGCTGGAGTATGCCTGATCATACTCTTCCTTCTCGATGCTCGAATTGACATGTTTTATGGCAGAATACGTCTTAGGAAGCGCCGCGGACGCTCTCTCCATGAGGAACTCTATATCAACGCTCACCTCCTCGCCTTTCTTGGCAAGCGCGCTATAGAGCATAGTCGCTATGAATTTATTAGCAAAGGCTCTGAAAGGCTCTTTTATGACCTCAACATAGATCGGGATGAAACCGTCCTCTTTTATCGAGTGTAAAAATTGGAGTATTATCGACGATTTTCCTGCCAGGGACTGGCCTGTCAGCGCGATATTCTGCCTGTATCCGTCCTTCAACGCGATAGCTCGTTTGCTCAGAATCTCGAGGACTTTATCGCGTCCGAAAAACTTATCTCCTACAGCCGGTTCACTGAACATCTTTACCTCTATCTTAATAAATAAAATTCCGGGTTTTGCGGCTCACCATTCTTCCTTATCTCGAAATGGAGCATCGGTTCCCGGGCGCGACCGCTCGAGCCCACCCTGGCTATGACATCATGCTGTTCCACCATATCACCAACCTTTACCGCTATGAGTGCATTGTATGAATAGACCGTCTGAAAGCCGTCCATATGATCGATTATGACCGTCTGGCCAAAGCCTTTCAGGCGGGAGTCGCAATAGACCACTTTGCCTCCGCGGGAAGCCGCTACGTTAACGCCCTCTCCTGCCTTTATATCTACCCCCTTATTCACAAACTTATCGACCTTTGAGCCGAAAGATGACGCTATAGTCCCTCTTACCGGCCAGATGAAAGTGGCGCTGCGCCGCGCGCTATAGTTAACTTTTTTTACGATGTCGCGCGAAGAGGCCCCCGGTACCATTAAGACCTGCCCGACGCCTATCGACCTTGAGTCTCTCACGGAGTTTGCCTCGGCCAGCGCGGCCAGATCAACGCCGTATAATTTAGAGATAGCCCAGAGCGTTTCGCCGCGCCTTACCGTATGTTTTGGCGCGTTCTGCGATCGGATTGCCCTCGCGGGCGCCTTCGTTAAAGTTTCTACGGAAGGCTCAATATCTTCCTGATGAATTATCATCGAAGACTGAGGGCCTGCCGCATCTTTCCGGGAGCGTGACACGCGCGATCTTGTTGTGGTGCATCCGGTAAGAGCAATCACCAACAGACATGTTATCAATATTCTCATAATTCCCCACTAGGAACTAAGAACTAGCAACTAACATCTAAATGGAGCGAGCGAGGGGAATCGAACCCCCGTAGCCAGCTTGGGAAGCTGGTATTCTACCATTGAACTACGCTCGCATGCCACTTAATTTCCACACTGCCATTGTCCCGCCGCTAGCTTTTTCAAGCGGGGCGGGATCCCGCCAGCACATCTAAAAAAAGTCCATCTAACATATCCTGGCGGGAAACTACGCTCGCATGCCAATCATTTTCGATGGTTAAAAACTGGTTATTTTCCTATAATGGTCGAACCTATCCTTAATGTCTTTCCTGGATATCTTCAGAAGCCTGTTCACGCTGAAGTCCTCTACTGTAAACGATGCCATTATGCTTCCGTATATTATGCTCTTTCTTATAGCCGCTTCGTTTATGCTCCCGACGCGGCTTAGATACCCGACCATGCCGCCTGCGAATGTGTCTCCGGCACCGGTCGGATCGTATATTGTTTCAAGGAGATACGCAGGCGCAACAAAATGAGCTTTACTGGAAAAATACAGGACTCCATGTTCACCTCTTTTTATCACTACCGCCTTAGGGCCGAACGAGATCACGCTCGAGGCCGCTTTTATCAGGTTGGACTCCCCGCTCAACTGCCTTGCCTCGGCGTCATTCAGCAATAATATATCGATACCGCCGAGAAGCTTCTCAAGCGATCTTCTCTTGGTATTTATCCAGTAATTCATGGAATCGCACGCGACAAGTTTCGGGCGTTTTACCTGACTAAGCACTTTGTACTGCAGATCTGGATCTATATTTGCCAGGAATAGGAATTCCGGACGGGAAAGGTCTTTCGGCACGCGGGGATCAAAATCTTTAAAGACATTCAAATGTGTCGAGATCGTATGGGCCGTATTAAGATCATAATCGTAGCGGCCCTTCCACCTGAAAGTCTTGCCTTTATTTACCGAGAGCCCGAGGGTTCCAACTCCATTGTCTTTCAGGAGCTTCACATATCTCCGTGGAAAATCTTCTCCCACTACGGCCACGATATCAACCTTACTGAAGAAGGAAGCGGCAAGCGAAAAGAATGTCGCCGAGCCGCCCAGGATATCTTTTCTATTACCGAAAGGCGTCTCAACAGAATCAAGCGCCACCGAACCTACTACCAGAATACTCACTTTTTCCTCCCAAAGCAGTTTTCAGCGACTTTTATCGAACAATATTCACCGCACATAGTGCACACGTCTTTCATTCCGGGATTTGACGCCTTCCTGTATCTATCAGGTTTCGTCCTGTCTATCGCCAGCTCGAATTGCCTCTTCCAGTCCCTATTGCGTCTGGCTTTCGAAATGGCTATATCACGATCGATCGCGCCCTTTATTCCTTTTGCTATGTCTCCGGCGTGAGCAGCGATCTTTGACGCTATCACGCCTTCCTTGACATCATCCAGAGTCGGGAGCCTGAGATGTTCCGCGGGCGTGACGTAACAGAGAAAGTCCGCGCCTTTACCGGCGGCCAGAGCTCCGCCGATAGCCGCAGTTATATGATCATAACCCGGAGCGATATCTGTGACGAGCGGCCCCAGGACATAGAACGGCGCCTGATTACAAAATTCTTTTTCCAGCAGGACATTTGCCTCTATTTGATTTAACGGAACATGGCCCGGTCCTTCTATTATGACCTGGACACCTTTCCTGAAAGCTTGCTTTTGGAGCTCTCCGAGTGTAATAAGCTCCATCATCTGCGGCCCATCGGTGGCATCCGCTATCGCGCCCGGCCTCAGGGCGTCGCCGAGTGATAAAGTTATGTCGTATCTCCTCGCTATATCTATGACTCTGTCAAAGTCCGAGTAGAACGGGTTCTCTTTGCCGTTGGCTATCATCCACTCGGCGAGAAATGCCCCACCCCGGCTCACTATATCGAGTATACGCGGATGTTTTCGAAGCGTATCGATAGTATCCATTATTACGCCGGCGTGTATCGTAAAGAAATCTACGCCATCTTCGGCCTGTGTTTGCAGTACATCGAACATATCTTCCGCGGTAATATCTTTTATGTTCCCGTACTTCTTCAGGCCGTTTATCACTATCTCATATATGGGAACGGTACCGACGGGGACGGCCGACCCTGATAAAATTGCCCGGCGCGTCTCTTTGATCTTTGGGCCTGTGGAAAGGTCCATAATGGTATCCGCGCCGCATACGATTGCCGCGTCCATCTTGGCCAATTCTTTTGCGATGTTGGAAGAACCCTTTGATGTTCCTATATTGGCGTTTACTTTGGTCTTAAGGCGATGCCCTATGCCGCATAATGAACTTATCCTGCGGCGTATATTCCTGGGGATCACGATCCTGCCTGCGGATATACCCCGTCTTATGAGCTCCGGATTAACGCCTTCACTATCCGCCACCCGACGCATTTCAACAGATATTTTACCTCTTCTTGCGTATTCCAGCTGCGTCATATTGTAATGGCCTCTTTCAACTTTTTGGTTGCTGCGAGCGGGTCCTTAGATAATAAGACCGCCCTTATTACGGCTACGCTCCTGAACCCGCTTTCAGTCAAAACCGATATATTACAACTATCTATTCCGCCTATTGCCATGATTGGAATACGTAAAGCGCGCACCTTCTTTAGCAAGCCTATGCCACAGGCTTTCGCGGAAGCTTTTATCGGCGTCCTGAATACGGGCCCAACACCTATATAATCCGCGCCGATAGCCTTTGCGCGTCTGGCATCATTCAGTGAAGCGGCCGATGCCCCTATTATCTTGCCGGGACCGAGCAACTCTCTACAGGTTTTTAAACTCAGATCCGACCGGCCTATATGCACTCCGTCGCTATCCACCGCAAAGGCCGCATCCACACGGTCATTTATTATCAGGCTCGCCCCATAGCGCTTAGTCAATCTTCTCAATGCCAGAGCCGTTTCAATAACTTCTATTGTCGAAGAGCGCTTATCTCTAAGCTGTATCATGTCGGCGCCGCCCCGAAGGGCTTTCTCCGCCGTTCGAAGCATCATGCTTTTTTCCAGCGTCTCCCTATCGAGGATGACGCAGACGAGAGAGTCTTTTAATAGCTCTTTTTTCGATATCATACGTTTTAAATCTGAGTCTCGACAGTTTGGCCGACAGATCCATATTGATAAGCTTAAAAAACTCTTCAAGAACCCTGATGGACTCTTTAACGCGCTCGATATTTGCTGAAAATATATCGGCCGCTTCCCGCCTGGAGACTTCGATCTCGAAATCAGGTATTCTGCCGCAGTCGCTTACGGAATTACGCGACTCGAGGCATTCCTTAGCGGTCCCGGGAGACGATCGCATTATGCCGGTTATACCGTGGCGCAGGGCCTTAAGCTCTTTCGTGAGCGCAGGGGAAGACATTATGAAGCGGGTTATCTCTTCGCACACCCTTAACCCTTCCCTCGAGCGGTTAAAATTCGCATCCACTATCCTGAAGATATCTCTTCTTAAGGGCATCTATTTGCCGATCTTATCTATGACAGATGTGGTAGAGTAGCCTTTTATAAAGGGTATCCTCACCACTCTTCCGCCATAAGATTTCACAAAATCGGCGCCGACTATCTCTTCAGCTTTCCAGTCAGCGCCCTTTACCAGAATATCCGGCTTAACAGCTCTTATAAGTCTTTCCGGAGTCGCTCCGTCGAATATTGTGACGAAATCCACAAAATAAAGAGCTGACAGGACGATGGCCCTATCAGCTTCTTTGTTTATAGGCCTCAACTTTCCCTTTATGTCACGGACTGACGAATCGCTATTCAGTCCGACCACCAATACGTCGCCTAGTTCTCTGGCCCTCTTCAGATATGCCACGTGGCCGACGTGCAGGATGTCGAAACATCCATTCGTGAAGACCACTCTCTTATTTCCGGACCTCAAGCGAGCGACCACCCTTACCAGGGCGGCGGCGGACCGTATCTTTTGTCCCACAAATTCACAACCTTATTTAAACAGCTCATTTTCAATCAGATCGCAGAGAATATGTATGATGGTTATATGCGACTCCTGTACCCTCGGCGTATCTTTGGTCCTGACAATTATCGAGATATCGCAAGCCTTGCTCAATTTGCCGCCGTCACACCCCGCTAAAGATATCGTGCTCATCTCCAGAGATCTGGCCTCATTGATGGCATTTAGCACATTCACCGAATTACCGCTTGTGGATATTCCTATAGCGACATCACCCTTCTTACCCAGAGCCGCTACCTGCCTGGAGAAGACTACATCATATCCGTAATCGTTCCCGACTGATGTTAATATCGACGTGTTTGTAGTCAGAGCTATCGCCGCAAGCCCCCGGCGCTCTTTCTTGAATCGGCCCACAAGTTCGGCCGCCATATGCTGGCTGTCGGCGGCGCTACCGCCGTTCCCGAATATCAACACCTTTCCTCCCAGGCGGAGAGATTTTATTATGATCCTTGCAGCCTTCTCTATATTGGCTGTTTCGTCCTTAAGCAAGCCTTCATGAGCCCGCATACTATCTTTTATGGATTCTTCTATTATGTTTTTCATAGTCTATCCGAAGAACGTTCTGGCAAGATCATACAATTTTGTGTCTACCGTTTTAAGTGTGCCGACCGCATCCTGAATGGGTACCCCAATCACATCAGTCCCTTTTAAGCTGGCCATGTATCCGAATTTCCCGGTGAGTACCAGATCCATCGCAGTGACACCAAAACGGGTTCCGAGAAATCTGTCGAAGGCGCTCGGCGTCCCACCTCTCTGTATATGTCCGAGGACCGTGGTCCTCGTCTCTATGCCGGTTCTCTTCTCTATCTCTTCCGCCAAAGTTTCGCCGATCCCGCCCAGCCGCACATGGCCGAACGAATCAAGCTCCTTTTCCTTCAGCACCGTCTGGCCCGCCATGATCCGGGCACCCTCTGCCGCTACGACTATCGAGTACTCACGGCCTTCCGCTTTCCTCTTCTTTAATATAGCCGAGACTTCATCCAGGTTTACCGGGACCTCTGGTATTAATATTAAGTTAGCGCCCGAAGCGATCCCCGAATGGAGGGCAAGCCACCCGGCGTGGCGGCCCATCACCTCCACGACCATTACGCGGTGATGACTCTCGGCCGTGGTGCGAAGCCTGTCTATAGCTTCAGTCGCGATGTTTACTGCTGTATCAAATCCGAAAGTGTAGTCTGTCGCACTGAGATCATTATCGATGGTTTTGGGGCATCCCACGACCTTTAACCCTTTATTCTCCTTACTCAGCTTATTGGCAACTCCAAGAGTGTCCTCGCCGCCTATTGCGATAAGCGCGTCGAGATTAAGAGACTTAAAATTATCGATAATGCTCTTCACGTCTTCCGGTTTCTTGTAAGGGTTCGTTCTTGAAGTACCGAGTATAGTTCCGCCCTTGGAGACTATCTCCGCAACGGAATCCAGGTCGAGGTCTACTGTATCGGCCTTGATAAGACCTTGCCAGCCATTCTTTATACCGATCACTTTTATCCGGTTTTGAAAAGCCTTTACGACAATCGCCCTTATTACTGCGTTCAGGCCGGGACAATCTCCGCCGCCCGTTAATACGCCGACTCTCTCCATCTCTTCCTCCTTGTCCAAAATTTTACAGAGAAAATTTTGGATTTTCCAAACTGTCTGCATGTCCAGATTTTGCTATGTCAAAATCTAGACCTTGATGATTACGGTAAGATCAATACTCTATATTTCCTCTGAACTGAGGGGACGGCGGCTTATCATCTTTTTTTACGCTCTTTGCCGCATCCTCTTTATGAGCGATCTTTACGACATGGACCTTGATATTAATAGGTTCTTCAACACCGAGCATATCCTGCACTCTCGACTTTACCAGGTTCTGTATCTTCTCTGTGGTTTCGGGTATACTGATATCCGAAAATAGAGTGACTTTGTTTATTATGCTTATGCCTTTTTTTGAAGCTCTTACGCTGGGCCTTAACTCTTTGACCTCCGGCAGTTGCTTCAAGGCTCTCTTTATAAAATCCTCTATGGCGCTCAGGCTGATCGTCACCTGCCCATCAGGGTTTTCGAATGCTATCGTCTTTTCTCTGGTCAGTTTGCCCATAGCTACCTGCATTACAAGCACGCTTATAAATATCAGGAGCGCGCCGGTTATACCCAGGCAGGCCCGGGCATTCGGTGTAAAGTAGATAGTCTCAAGAGTAAACATTATGGATTCCTGCGTGATCAGGTTCAGGGATATCGCGACGAGGGATCCCCCTACCAGCAAAAAAATAAATGTGTAGAAAAATAAAGTCAGGCCTCCGAGAAATCTCATATATTCGATCCCCTCCTCTTATCTTTATCATATAAAGACGGAGTATATACGCCATCCACCACAACGTCGACCTCCGACATGACCAGTCCGGTCATCTTCTCTACGGCATGCTTGACGCTGTCCTGGACTCCGTCGGCTACGCGCGGTATATCGATGCCATAGTCGACTATTATCGAGACTACGAGCTTGATTTCGCTATCCTTCACACTGATCTTCACTCCACTGGAAGAATGGCCGCGGAGAAAGACCTCATGCAATGCTTTCTTGATCCCGCCCCCCATTTTGTGGACGCCTTTAACCTCCATCGCGGCAACGGAAGCTATGGTCGTGATCGCCTCATTATTTATCCTGACCACGCCGAGATCCGTAGTCCTTTCCCTGTGCGTGATATCGTTTGTCATGATATGCCTCCCCTTAAGAAGTGAAATTTATTTAATGCTTAACTTTTGCCGTAGCGTCAAAAAGTTTTTCGACAAAATCGGTCGAGAATTTACCTTTCAAGAACGCAGGATTGTTCATCACCCTTTTATGAAAAGGGATCGTCGTCTTTATAGGCTCTATGGTAAATTCATCCAGAGCTCTCCTGCATATATTGACGGCCTCTTGCCTGTTCTTGCCATGGACGATGAGCTTGCCTATCATCGAATCATAATAGGGCGATATGGTATATCCCTGGTATGCATGCGTATCGATCCTTACCCCGCGTCCTCCTGGCAGATTGAACGTCTCTATCTTGCCCGGGCTCGGCATAAAATCATTATCCGGGTCTTCGGCATTGATACGGCACTCGATCGCGTGACCGTCAAACTTTATATCTTCCTGCTTATATGCCAGTTTCTCTCCGGCAGCTATCCTAAGCTGTTCCTTCACGAGATCTATGCCCGTGACGGTTTCGGTGATGGGGTGCTCAACCTGTATCCTGGTGTTCATTTCCATAAAGTAAAAAGAATTGTCTTCGTCCAGCAGGAACTCCACGGTTCCGGCGTTAACATACCCGATCGATCTTGCGCACTTCACCGCCGCATCGCCCATCCTCTTGCGCAGCTTTGAGCTAAGACTGGGGGAAGGAGATTCCTCTATCAGTTTCTGATGCCTCCTCTGGATGGTGCAATCTCTTTCTCCGAGATGTATTATGTGGCCGTAATTATCGCCAAGTATCTGGATCTCGATATGCCGCGGCCGTTCAATGAACTTTTCTATATACACGTCGGGATTACCGAATGCCGCTTCAGCCTCCCTTTGAGCCGTGAGGAAAGCGCTGATGAGCCTGACATCGTTGTGACATATGCGCATACCTCGTCCGCCACCTCCGGCAGACGCTTTTATTATAACCGGGTATTTCATATCTTTTGCGATCTTCATAGCGTCTTCTTTGGTCTTGACGCATGTCTTGGACCCGGGTATCGTCGGCACGCCCGCTTTTTTAGCGGAATCTTTGGCGGCCATCTTATCTCCCATCCGCCTCATATTTTCCGGGGTGGGCCCTATAAACTTTATTTTGCACGACTCGCATATCTCGGCAAAATGAGCATCTTCGGCGAGAAAGCCGTATCCCGGATGTATCGCCTCGACATCGGTTATCTCGGCCGCGCTTATTATGCTGGGTATATTCAGATAACTATTCGCGCTTGCCGCGGAACCGATGCATATGGCTTCATCCGCGTATTTTACATGCAGGCTATTTATGTCAGGCTGAGAGTATACGGCGACCGTGCCGACACCGAGCTCTTTTGCGGCTCTTATGATCCTTAGGGCCACTTCACCTCTATTGGCTATGAGTATTTTTGAGAACATACCTCTCCTATACCGGTTCTATCACAAAAAGTACCTGACCAAATTCAACGGGTTCCGCGTTATCCGCCTGTATATCGACTACCTTACCTTTTACCTCGGCCTTAATCTCGTTCATCAGCTTCATGGCTTCGATTATACATATAACCTGCCCTGGAGATATGATATCTCCCATGTTTACATAAGCAGGCGATTCCGGGCTGGCCGCACGGTAAAATGTGCCCACCATAGGTGACTTAACATCCAGAGTGTTCTTCGTATCCGTCTTTTCGGCCGCTGCGGCAGGCCTATCGGCCTGGGAAGCGACTTGCCCCGTCGGGACCAGTTCGACCGCCCGCTCTATGCCTGCGGAGCCCTTCCTTAGCTTTATTCGCACGCCCTCCTTCTCGATCTCAAGCTCGGTCAGGCTGTTTTCGTTCATCAAGTTGATCATGTCCTTTATCTCTTTAATGTACATATCTCTCCTTCATATTAAATTTCTTCCTTAGACAAACAGGCTACCTTGTAAGCACTTCACATCCATTTTTCGTGACCAAGACCATATTTTCTATCCTCACTCCTCCAAATCCAGGTATGTATATCGCCGGCTCTACGGTAAATACCATCCCGGCTTCCACGCAGCCTTCGTCGGTTCTTGAAACTGTAGGTTTTTCATGCACGCTCATGCCTATGCCATGACCGAGCGAATGTCCGAAATACTTACCAAAACCCTTATCCATTATATATCCGCGTCCGGCAGCATCTATGTCGGATATACGCACTCCCGGGCGTATGATCTTTATAGCTTTCTCCTGGGCAACCCTCACAATATTGTATACCTTCTTGAGCTTATTCTTAATAGTGCCGAGAGTTATCATCCTGGTAATGTCCGAGCAATAACCATTGAGCTTTGCGCCCATATCGATCATCACAAAGCTGTTATTCTTTATCATCGCATCAGTAGGTATAGCGTGCGGTTTTGACGTGTTTTCTCCTGAAGCCACTATAGGCTCAAAAGCGCTCCTGGCTCCCTCATCGATGAAAGCGGACTCTATAAATTCGGCAAGAGACCTCTCCGATAGGCCCGGGACTACCCGTTCAGCCGTCATATCCAGGACTCGCTTATTGAGACGCACGGAGTCTTTTATTAATGCGATCTCGACCGGATCCTTTACCGACCTGATGTCCTCGACCATATCCTTGACGGGAAATAGCCTCGCTGTCTTTATCAGCTTGTAAAGTCTGGAGGCTACGCCGTAAGGAAGATCCATCGTTTCAAAGCCGATCTTTTTCAGCCGCTTGGCCTTTATGATCCCTGCGATAGTATCGTAGGTGGATACTTCCACCAGTTTGACGCAGAAACCTTTTAACGAATTTTTGGCCTCCTCGATGTATCGTGAATCCGTTATGAAGAAATTCTCATCGAGGGTTATCATGAGCATGGAATCATGCCCTGAAAATCCGCTCAGATAAGCTACGTTCGTCCTGTCCGTTATAAGGAGCGAGTCGAGAGCTATCTTCTTCAGTCCTTTTTTTAAAAGAGCGAGCCTTCTTTGGATATCAGTTCCTTTAGTCACTTATCTAAAAGTTCCATAATAGCTTCGAGGCCCAGGACGTAACTCTGCTCGCCAAATCCCGATATCTGGCCTACCGCCACAGGAGCTACCAGTGATATATGGCGAAACTCCTCCCTCTTGTAGATATTCGAAAGATGAACCTCGACCGTGGGTATATTAACGGCGCTTATAGCGTCCCTTATCGCAATGCTCGTATGCGTGTATGCAGCCGGATTTATGAGAATGGCGTCAAACTTTCCGCGGGCATTACCTATCGCTTCCACTATTTCACCCTCGTGATTTGACTGTACGATATTCAGGCTGACATTCATTGCCTTCGCCTTCTTTTCCATGAGGATATTAATATCAGCTATCGTAACATTGCCGTACACGTCGATTTCACGCGTGCCCAAGAGGTTCAAATTCGGGCCGTGGATCACAAGTATATTCTTCATGGCCGGCTCGCTTTGCCGCTTCCGGGAGGAAGCTCGGCTTCGTCTATCAGCATTATTGGAATATCGTCTCTGACCGGGTAGCGCCGCAGACACTTTACGCAAACTATCTTATCTCCCTCAAGCTTAACATCAGCTTTGCATGCGGGGCACGCTAGAATATCCAGAAGCTCTTTGTCTATCATAGATTATCCCCCTCTTTTTCGATCTCTTTTAATTTCATCTTGAACTGCGGACTTAAAGCGTAGATTACGCCACCGATAACGCTGGTTATGAGCAGCAACATTATCATGAGTATGCTTATAGCCAGAGCCTTCTCCTTGCCGATCAAAGGCCCGAAGAACATCACCATCGAGCCTTCACGGACGCCGAGACCGTTTATAGACGGTAATAAGCTGATGACGCCCACGATGGGCATCTTCAGCAGGATATCTACTGCGGGTATCCTCGATCCTATGCTTATCGCCAGGATGCCATAACAGGCAAAGTAACAGAGCTGGCTTATTATGGATATGGAGAACGTGGTTATCATCAGGCCCGTCCGATGATGGTACTTATTTACTGCGACATAAAGATTTCTCAAATGACTTTCTATGGGTTTTACCAGCACAATGAGTCCGGAAAATCTCTTCGCAAAATTTTTGTTGGTAAGAAATACGATCCCGAGAACGGCAATGGCGGTTACGGTGTAGATTGCGATAGCGAGATGCCTGTCTACAACGCCGGAACCGACAAAGACCAGCGCGGCAAAGGCCATAAATATCATAGTTATCAGTCCCACCACCCTATCGACGAATACAGACGTGTATGAACCGGCTTTATCGCGGCTATGCTTGGAAAGATAATGGGCTTTAACGACATCCCCTCCGATCGCGGTGGGAAGGAAGTTATTGAAAAAATAACCTATCATGGACAGAGATAAAGCTTCCCGGAATGTCAATTTTATGCCCTGAGCCTCGATTATGAGCTTCATCCTGATGCTAGCCACGCTCGCGGCGGCCATAAAAGCGGCGAATGCCAAAGAGAAGACAGTTAAATCGGTACTCTTCAGGGTCCTCAAAATATCACCGTACTTACCCCTCATTATATAGAGTAATGTTATTATGAGCAATAAGCTGACGGCTACCCTTAAGAAAGGGCCGATTTTCTTTTTCATGGGTAAATAATTTAACATAAAGGTGCCGGTAAGTAAAGCGTTTTATGAGGGCGAAAATATCCCCTATGACTGCGGCCTAAGTCGGATTGTTGTGCTCGAGGGCGGAGATATGCTGCTCGAGCCTCGCGATGGCTCCGGTAGCCTCGTTATTGTGCTTTGAGTGGGCATTCTCTATGTGGGATATGATGATATTGTAGATCGTCTTGAAGCGGTCGTAGTCGTTGCGAAGCGCCGTAACCTTGCGCAGTATATCTTTGGCGTTCTCCTCTATTTTCAGCGCTTTCATGCCCTGCAATATTGTCATCAGGTACGGGTAGATAGTCTGGGGGGACGTCGGATAAACCTTCTTTTTGAGGGCATAATCGATCAGGGCGTTATCTTCGCCGAACTGCTTATTCTTTACGAACGCCTCATAATAGACGCCTTCCGACGCTATATACATCAGCGCAAAATCCGTCGTCTTTTCATTGGGCAATATATATTTCGCCGTCTCATCTATCCTTTTCTTGACCGCCGAGGAGAAGGCTTTCCAATGAACGCGTTTCTGCAGATCATCGGAGGCGGATAGCATCTTATTAAAATCCTCCAGCGAGAGCTTCGAATCCACCGGCACCATATACTCCTTGAATTTTATCGTGAAGTCGACCGTACCCGAACTCAGGCGGACCTGGGTATCGAACATATCGTCAGGCAGTACATCATAAAGCGTCTTTTCAAGGAGCCTCTCGCCTATCGCGCCCGCGCCTTTAGGCATTATGAACATATTGCGGAGGCTCGTCACTTCATTCATGACATCGTTTATCTGCATCGCTTTCTGATTAAGGCTTCCCATGCGCTCGTTCAGGCTTTCCATAGTGCCTGAGGCCTGTCTACGCATCTCGTCAGTGACCGGAAATTTGTAGGCGATATCCCGCAGGCCGGCTGATATGTCCTTTATACGGATCATCAGATAGAATAAGACGAGGGCCACCAGCGCAAGTAGGACTGTGAGGATAATACCCAGAATGATCAACACTATTTACCCGCTTTCTGCACAAACCTCATACGCAGATCGTAAAGCACCGCTTCCAGAGAATCATTCTCTTCTTTCGACAGGTTGTTCTTCGTCTTATCTTTCAGCATCGCGAGAGTCTCTATTATAAACTTCGCGTGAGGCACGCTTAACTCTTTTTTCTTCGTAACAGGATGCTCCGCGTCGCCGAGGGCTATTAGCGCTTCCATCAGAAGCCCCGATATGAATAACCCGAACGTCATCTCCGGAACCTCGGGGGTTTTCGGATCCGAGGATACCGTCTTATCTTTCGAAACTGCTTCTTTCCACGACTCGTCTACTTTCTTTTTCAGGTCTTCTTTCTTATCTTCGTTCATAGTCATATCTTCAGGTCCCTCTTTATTTGCCCTATACCGGCCTCCGCGGCCTCAACCCCTTTCGCGATTATCTCGTGCGACTTATCAAATGCTGCCTGATCTACATCCGTTAAGAATACTTTTATAATAGCGTCGGCGTCCCGGGATTGATGCCGGTTCAATTCCTCTCCCATAATCTGGAATGATTGCACTATCATCTGGAATATATTATCGATCTTACCCTTTCTCACGCAGAAACCGACGTCGACGGCTATCACATAGTCAGCGCCGAGGTCCCTGGCGATCTTGGTCGGCACGCTATGTTTAATGCCGCCGTCCGAAAGAAGCCTTCCGTCGATCCTTACTGGATTGAAGATGCCGGGCCATGAACAACTGGCGCGCACTACCTTGACCAGGTTGCCCCTCTGGAAGACTACCTCTTCTCCGGTCTCGATGTCGTTACAAACAACCGCAAGGGGTATCTTGCAGTCGTCAAACTGCTTGTTATCTATCAGGTGTTTGATCGTGGACTCCAGTTTTTCACCGGCCAGCAATCCCATGGTGGGCATTGTGGGATCGAGTATCTTTTTTGTAGTGAATTTGTATGCGCGCTCCTCCATCTGAGCGATGGGGACGCCCACAGAGTATGCGGCTCCGAGCATAGCACCCATGCTGGTACCAATGATACTGTCGATGGGCACTTTCTCCCTCTCCAGTATTTTAAGGACCCCTATGTGCGCTAAACCCCTCGCAGAACCTCCGCCGAGAACGAGTGTCACCTTCTTGCGTTTTTTAAGAAAATTGAACATGGGCCTGAGGTCTCCTAATTTATTATTATACCTGCGTATCCGACCACGGACGAACGATCGCCCGTCACATCTCCGCTTGTCTGATATCCTATTAATCTCGCGCTCCTGGCGCCCAATTCTTTCGCCGCAGCTATCATAATGGCCGCCGGCGCGTAACCGCACATCGTGATGGCAGCTTCCGAAACCTTCATGACAAGTTTTGCCTCATCCAGCGCCAGCATAGCTTCGATCGCGATCATATCTTTCCTCCTGGCTTCTTCCTGAGATTCGTAATGCGTCATGTCACTCGATGCTATTATCGTCACATCATCCGCGATCCTGAGGCCTTTTATTGCACTGGCTATCGCTTTTCCCGCATCTACGCATGCGCTCAGATCCGCATACGAAACCGCGATCGGTACGATCTTAAAGTCCTGCTGCAGAAACTGTAAGAAAGGCAGCTGCACTTCTATTGAATGCTCATGCGCGTGAGAGACGCTATCGCTTTTAATAAATTTACAGTTACTCTGTATCGCATCCGCAAGCTCCCTGTCTATCCGGACTTCACCGAGAGGCGTTTTCCACGAATCGTTTTCGTCCAGGCCGAACGCTTCGCCCAGGCCCGTATGGTTCGGCCCGAGTATAATATATCTCTTTCTCGGCTTTATCGCCGACAGCACACTGCCTGCCACCGGGCCGGAATACGCGTATCCCGCGTGCGGAGACACGACACCGATCGCATCCTCCTTATCGGCCTTCGAGTCGACTAAAGCCTGAACCTCGCGCTCCAGAGCTTCTTTAGAGCCTGAATAAAACTGTCCGGCTACAACCGGTTTACGTATCATGCGGTCATTTCGGAGAGACCGTCACTTCGACGCTCTTTGCGAGGTCAAAATATTTATCAGCGGCTCTCACCACATCTTCTTTTGTCACGCTATCGATCGCTGTCTCATACTTATACAGATTATCATAGCCCAAACCGCGAAGTTCTTCCACTGCAAAATTAAACGTGTAAAATTCGTTCGACTGCATCGCCATCTGGCGGCTCGACACAAGTTCGCTCTTAGCCATCCGCAGCTCCTCGTCCGTTACGCCGGATGTTTTGATCTTGCGGATCTCTTTTATTAACGCTCTTTTGGCATCAGCCAGCTTCTCTTTTGTGGTAGCAACGTAAAACGCGAATATACCCGTATCCGTCCAGTAATCCTGCCAGCATCCAAGCGTATACGCCAAAGAATATTTGCTGCGAAGTTCACTGAAGAGCCTGCCCGAATGTCCGCTCATCACGGCGCCAAGCGCTTCGAGCGCATACTTATCGGGACTCTTTCTTGGCACGGTCTTAAAGCCCAATACGAAAAGGCTCTGTTCCTTATCCATCGTAATTGTTACGGCCTTTGGCTTATTGATGGCAGCATCGCTTACCGGAGACATAAAGAGCTCTCTCTTCTTCAAACCCGAAAAGAGCTCTTTTAAGCGCGCCATCATCTTAACTGGCTCGACATCTCCTGAAACGGCGATGGCCATGTTATTGGGCAGACAATATTTTTTATAGAACGCCGATGCGTCTTTGGGCTTTAATGAACTTACAGACCGTATTCGGCCTATATTGCGGAGTCCGTAAGGAGATCCCTCGAAAAGCTCTTTCTTTAGCGCGGAGAATCCGACTTCGAATATGTCGTCATCCTCGGCCCTGATCGATGCGGCGATAAAAGCCCTGCTCTTCTCGAACTCGTTTTCCGAAAAATTCGCGTTAACAAGCACATCTTTGAGTATCTCAAGAGCGATCTCCACATCGGGTTTCAGCACGGATATACTGATACCAAAAGTATTGGCGCCGCTAAAAGCATAGATCTCTCCTCCCAGCTCCTGTAAGACACCTTTTATTTTGCCGCT
This sequence comes from Candidatus Omnitrophota bacterium, assembly GCA_018823705.1. Taxonomy (GTDB): domain Bacteria; phylum Omnitrophota; class Gorgyraeia; order 2-01-FULL-45-10; family 2-01-FULL-45-10; genus CAIMPC01. The sequence goes on from JAHJHP010000092.1 coordinate 30,991, forward strand.
ATCGGGCCGGTCTTGCGTACCCCTCAGCATCATATCCGCGGTAATATTAGATATTCCGTTATTCTCTTTCGTTTCAACGGCTAAGGCGCCGAGCATCGCCGCAGTTATTGTCACCGATGGTATCTTCTTGTCTTCCCGCACAAATAACTTAAGGCCGTTCGGAAGCACTTCTCGCGCCACAACGTTCTCCTCCTTAGGCCTATCAACGACCTTCTTCGGCTCACAAGCGGCGCGCGGCAGGATCCTTACCGTCGTAAGATTGTCAGCGCGGAGATATTTGCCGGAGACTGCCTTAATGTCCTCTTTCGTTACACCACGGACACCTTCGATGTAGCGCCGGGAGAACCCTTCGGAGCCCGTCAAAGCGTAACTCGCGGAGATATCGTTAGCCTGGCCCTGTATAGTCCCGAGCGCCGAGATGAGATCGGCCAATAGTATCCGTTTTGCGGAGTCCAGCTCGCTATCGCTGGTAAAACCTTCACGCGCGCGGGCCAGCTCTTCCATTACCGACTTCTCGGCCTCATCCAGATTATCTTTATCGAGCACCGCCGTGACTACGAAGAGGCCGGGATCTCTCGGCGTATAATTCCACGCCGCTATCGTATGGACAAGGCTCTTGTCTTTATACAAAGCAGTATTGAGACGCGAGTTATCTCCCCTCCCGAGTATCACCGATAACACATCCATGGCGAAGAGGTCCTCGTTCAATAGGCCGGTCGAATGGAAGCCCATCGCGAGATACGCCAGGCTCGTATCCATATACTCATCCGCCCTTCTGTGCTGGATCTGCGTCGGCTCAACAGGCATAACGTCCGATATACTGTAATCCGCTCTCCTGAAATCGTTAAACTCTTTTTCAACCTGTTGGATAGCGTCGGACTCATCGATACCTCCGACCACCGTAACTATCATGCGATTTGGTACGTACCTGGTCTTATAATATTTCATCAGGTCGGCAGCAGTAAGCTCGTTTAAATTATCCTCATAGCCTATCACAGGAAATTTATAAGTATGCTCAAGGTATGCTTTACTGTTTAGGGTACGCATGAGCCTGCCCTGAGGTTCATCCTTATACATCCGCATCTCTTTCAGGATGATCTCTTTTTCGCCGGCAACCACGGCAGGGTTCATCTTTGCGTTCGAGAGCATATCTTTAAGGATAGCAAGGGCTTGAGGAAGGTACTTTGAGGGTAATACTATGTAGAAATCCGTGTCATCGCTCGAAGCGGAGCCGTTCAATATGCCGCCGTAGGATTTAATCTCTTTTTCTATGACGCCTGCGGCCCTGGATGCGGTTCCTTTAAATATCATGTGCTCTACGAGATGCGAGATACCCGAGCCGAGATACTCACCTTCGACGCTCGAACCGGCTTTTACCTTGACATCGATGGCAACAAGGCCTTGCGGTGGGGCGTATTTGGCTAAAATAGTGAGACCGTTATCTAAAGTCTTCTTAGTAACGGCCTCATCAGGAAGTACTATTGCGTCTTGCGAAGCGCCGCACGCGATCGATACGGCAAACGAAAGAAATATCAGCGTCCAGCACGTTCTTTTAATTATTTCTTCCACGCCATTTTTCTCTTGCGCCGCTTCTGCTCGCTGGGCTTCTCATAATGCTTCCTCGCCTTAAGCGTCTTCAGCGTTCCTTCTATTTCCATCTTTTTTTTAAATCGTCTAAGCGCCTTTTCAATAGGCTCATTTTCACCAACGGTGATCTTAGGCATTTATTATCTCACCCCTTTTACATGATTTGTTATCATGATATCAGCCGCTCCTGTCGTTGTCAAGGCTTAACTAAGCGCGTATTTATTTCAGGATTGTTTTTAAGCGTATTATGCACGGGACAATTTCTTATGAACTCTAATATCGCTTTTTTTCTGCGTTCGTCCAGTTCCACGCCCTTGAGGTCTATAACGACATCTATCCGCCTGAAGCAGTAAGGCGGTACTTTTCCGAAGTCAGCTTCGACGCTTACTGTAAAGTCTTTAATGGCGAGCTTTGCGCCATCGACGTATTTGCGGATATAGACGCCGATACAGCTGCCTACGCTGGCCAAGAGCGCGTCGGGAGGCGTGATACCCTTGCCGCTAGCATCTATCGAAAATTCATAATCTCCCGACCTTACATTGAATTTATATGCGCCTTCGTTTGATACTTTCACTTTATACATATCGCCC
>JAHJHP010000093.1 GCA_018823705.1 Candidatus Omnitrophota bacterium
CGAAAGTCGCGAGCCTGCCTGTCGTCCCGCCACCTATCTGCAGGCAGGCAGGCGGGCACGGATCTTTGGCCCTGGTATTCCTGTACGCCAAAAAGAGCGAGCGAACTTTCCGAGCAAAATTTCCACGCCGGGGAAATTTTGCGTCCCCGCGAGGCACCCTCCCGCGAGGGACTAAAAGCGTTACAGCCGAAAAATCTGCCTCCGCCTATTTCTTCTTCGGGGTCTCGAGGACCCTGTCCCATTTATAATTCGTCTTGACCAGAAGATGCTCCGACGCCTTGAATATGCCCTCTTCCTTATTCTCCTCAAACTCTCCGTATCTTATACCGCCGTGATCGCATGACTGAAGGCATACCGGGGATTCCTCCGCTTTCAATCTGCCCAAGCAGTAGTCACAGCGCGCTATTACAAGCGGTATCGTCTCGGGATATATCACTCCAAACGGACAGGCTCTGGAGCAGGATTTACAGGATGTGCAGCGCATCATGTGGCGCTTTATCATATTATTCTCTTTTACGAGCTCCAGCGCTTCCCACGGACATGACGCGACACACGGCGCGTCATCGCACCTGCGGCAGACTACCGCGAAGTGCCCGAATTCACGCAGGGTGGTTATGCCGTTATTGTCCGGATGCTGAATGTAACTGCATAGCATGCCGCATTCATCGCATTTGGAACATTCATCCAGGTCTACCAGCAATCTCTTCATATGTTCAATCCCAAATGTTAGGAAGCTCTTTTATCTTGTCGTAAGAGAAGACGGGGCCGTCCTTGCACGCGTAATAAGGCCCGATCCTGCAATGGCCGCATTTACCGATCCCGCACGACATATTCTTTTCCATCGAAAGGTATATCTGGCCCTCTTTGAACCCGAGATCCAGCAGCTTGAACGTGGCAAACTTCATCATTATCGGCGGCCCGCACACTATCGCTACGGCATTATCAATATCCAGTTTTTCCGTCTTAAGTATGGTAGTCACCAGCCCGACATTGCCGTTCCACGACGGGTCTCCTACGTCGCAGGTAACCTTTATATCGATATGGCCGGCTCTGGCCTTCCAGGAGTCTATCTCGTTTTTATAGATTATATCTCCCGAGGTCCTGGCGCCGTATCTCAAGATTATCTTCTTATAATCGCCGACTTCATTAAAGAGGGCGTATAATAGCGCCCTCAGAGGCGCCAGCCCGACGCCGCCACCCACTATGAAGACCTCTCTCTGCTTAAACTTATCGAGAGGGTACTGCGTGCCATACGGTCCGCGCAAACCTATGACATCTCCTGTCTTAGCCTGATGAAGGAGTTTTGTTACCCTGCCGGCGCTCATTATCGTAAAGTCTAGAGTCTTAGCGGAGTTATGATTGGAGCTCGGTGTAAACGGCGCCTCCCCTATGCCGGGCAGCGTCACTTCCATGAACTGTCCGGCCCTGAAGGAGATGGATTCGCGAGGCTTCAAAGTGAACGTCTTTATATTCGACGATTCGTCGACTACTTTCATCACATCCGCATCGATGAACGCATATGGATTTTTTAAACAGTTAGTCATGCGGCGGCTTGCTCCATTTTCCCGACACCAGGCCTTTCAGGACTTCCCTGATATCTATATTGCCGGGGCACGCTTCTATGCAGCGGCCGCAGCCCGTGCACGCGACATAGTTAAGCACTTCCGGAAAGAATTCGAACTTCTTATCGAACCTGTTGCGCAGGCGCTCATACAGGTGCTTCCTGGGATTATTGTTTCCGGCCACTCTGGCGAACGTGTTATACAGGCAAGCGTCCCATGATCTGAAACGTTTTGCCCCGGAGGCATCCTTCTCATCGGATAATATAAAGCAGTGACATGTTGGACAAGCCAGGTTGCATGCTCCGCACTCCACGCATGTCGACGCCATATCCCGCCAGAATTCAGTCTGATCATAATTTTTCCTGACGACGCCTTTGACCCGAGTCGTATCGGGAGTTCCTCTCTTATCGATGAAACCCTGCACCTGTTTCAAGACCCTATCACGAAGCGCCTGTCTTATATCTACCGCGCGTGAAGACGGACTCTTGAAAAAAGACCGGAAATTGTCCACTATCTTCTGTCCTTTGGAGCTCCCTGCTTCTGCCAGGAAATAGTTGTCTATAGGCGATAGGGAGATATCAAAGAATTTCTTCGGGTATGGAGCGCCTTCCATCGCGGCGCAAAAGCATGTCTCTTTGGCATAAGTGCAGTCTACGGCTATGATGGTGGTATTTTTTCTATTGTCGGAATAGAACGGATCCTCAACATCTCCGCCTTGAAATACGAAATCCTGCAGATAAAGGCTCGACAGATCGCAGCCCTTTACCCCTGCGATCACAAGCGGCCTCTTACTCTTAAGGTTGCCCGTCACCTTCTCTCTCGCGTGGCTGATGAATGATTTCAACGCCTGACTCTGCCTGATCCCGCCAAGCTCGATCTTATCTTCTTTCTTGGGATCGAAATCATCAAAATAGAGCTTCTCTCCCTTTACATAAGGCACAACGATCCTGTTATCCGCGGCAAGCCGGCCGAGAAGGTCGAAGAGGTCTTTCTTAATAATGGTATAGAGATTATTTGTCATATATCAGTTTAATGAGAAACGCCATTGTAAACCAACAGCGGCCTTCCAGTCAATGGAAATTTAGGGGACGTGTCACTTTTCTCTACAGCTTGACCATCATGGCCCGGGGAGGACAGGCCCTTACGCACAGCTCGCAGGCTATACATTTCTCGGGATCAAATATTATCTTCATCGTCTTCTTGTCCGTATACAGGGCTTCGGACGGACATATCGTAACGCAGGCGCCGCAATGCGTGCATTTGTCTTCATCCCTGGTGACATCCTGTGAGATTGGCTGGATCTTTACGCCAAACGATGTGAGATACTTTATGCCCGCGGCGTAATCTTCTTTCTTTCCTTTCAGCTCAATTACCATCACGCCCTCTTCCTGCGGAGTAATCTTGGCCTGCAGTATATTGAAGATCAGGTCATAGTCTTTGACTAGCTTGTATACTATGGGCTGGCCGACCGCGCTATGCGGAAATGTCAGCACTATTCTCTTGGATACCATAATGACCTCCTAGTTTATTAAGCCATGGTGTTAGCTAAGTGCCGAGGTCTCCGACCGAGGCCTAGTTTATTAAGCCATAGTGTTAGCTAAGTGCCGAGGTCTGGCGACCGAGGCCTTAAATTAACTTTATATCTCCCCAGCTTCCCATCTTATCTTTCATCAGGACTAAAACTCCCATTATCCCTTCTATCGACTTCGCGAACTCTATGCCTTTCTCTATATCGCCCGGGGCCTTTAAGATATTGCCCGTGGCGGTGGCGACCGCGTCCGACAGAGCGGTCTCTTTTGATATTATAACAACTGCGTCCGATTTTCCAAAGCTTAAAGAATGGCTGACCGTGCCGCTCGAAGTGCAAACACCGAGGCTGTTATCTCCGCAGATGATCTCCAGAGCAATTTTTCCGGTGAACGGCGAGGCCTCACCCGCGCAGATACCTATAACGCTTTTTTTATTCGTCTTAATGAAGATGTCGCCGCCGTTTTCGACTATCACTTCATCTGAATATTTCAGAAGCTCTCTTCCGACGAGTTCCGCTATGGCTCCCGCCACAGCCGCCATCGGGCCGACGCCGGCTTTAAAGGCGGCATCCGCCATCATCTTTACAATACAGGACTTATCGGGCCTGATATTGACCGGCTTCAATGACGTTAGAAAGAGTCCGTCTATTTTAATATAATCCTCCAGGTCCTGCCTGAGAGTCAATACCGCGGCTCTTGCCTGCGGTTCTAAATTCTTTATGGCGGAGATGGCCAGGTCGGTCTGGCTCTCTATAACTTCAAAAGAGACAAGGCTCCCGGGATCGACCCACCTTCTATATGTGCGCGGTTTATAAGTCATCTAGCCCTCCTTCGCAATCAATCGTTAAGCGGCTTGGTGCTTCGGAGGATTTTCGCCCCGACGAAGTGTAGCTTCAACAGATTCTCGGTAGTTGTTCGCCGGATAACATATCGATAATTCTCTTGCCTCCGGCTATGGTATTCAGATACACTCTGGCCGAACGGTCACCGGTTACGCTTCCTATAATCTTCGCGCCGCGCCCGGCCTTATCGGCGCCAAGCGTTTTCAGTATCCGGGGGCCATCCTCTTTCGCGGCTATTATGATCACTCTGCCCTCGCATGCCAGATATAACGGGTCCAATCCGAGGAGCTCGCAAGCTTGGCGCACCGGGGGCCTCACGGGAACGTCTCGTTCCTCTATCGCGATCCCCGACTTTGCACCCAAAGCTATTTCGTTAAGCGTCGTCGCAAGTCCGCCCCTGGTAGGATCGCGCATAAAGCGCACTTTCTTTGACGACCGCAGGACTTTCCATATCAATTTATCCAGGGGAGCCGAATCGCTCCTCACTATCGTCCCAAATTCTATCCCTTCCCTCTTCGACAGGACGCTTATTGCGTGGTCTCCGACAGGACCGCTCACTATTACGGAGTCGCCCGGGGCTATCTTATCTGTCGAGAGGCCTTCATAATATACCTCTCCTATTCCGCTCGTATTGATGAAGATCCTGTCGCAGGATCCCTTTTCGACCACCTTCGTGTCGCCTGTAACGATCCGGACACCGGCCTTTTTGGCGGCTTCGGCCATCGAGCGGACTATCCTCTCCAATACGCTTCCATCCAGGCCTTCTTCGATCACCGCTCCGACGGATATATAGAGGGCCCGCGCGCCGCACACAGAGAGATCGTTGACGGTACCGTAAATGGCCAGGCTGCCTATATCTCCTCCCGGAAAGAATATCGGATCCACCACATATGAATCCGTAGTGAACGCGATCTTCTTATTTCCTATATTAAGGACGGCGGAATCCCTCTTCTGGTTAAGGATGGGATTGGAAAATGCCTTCAAGAAGAGGGAATCTATCAGTTTATGCATCTGTCTGCCGCCCGAACCGTGGCCTAAAGTTATCCTGTCCATCGCTATCTTCTCCCGTATTTATAATAAGCTGCGCACGTGCCTTCGGAGGAAACCATGCATGAACCTACCGGGTCAGCCGGCGTACACTTCTTACCGAAGAGCTTGCAATCGACGGGCGTCTTTATGCCTTTCAGGACAGCGCCGCATATGCAGGATTTATCTTCGCGGGGCCGCACTGTCTTAACTCTGAATTTTAACGACGCGTCAAATCGGGAAAATTCTTTTCGTATCCTGAGCCCGCTATTTTTCAATTTGCCGATACCGCGCCATTCGGATGAACTCTTTTCAAAGACCTTCTCTATCGCTTTACGGGCCAGTCGATTCCCGAGAGGGTCGACTATCCTTTTATATTGCACTTCTACTATCGGCCTTTTCTGTTCCATAAGCATCAGAATGGCCTGCAGCATATCGACCGGCTCGAATCCCGCGGCCACACATCCCGCGCCATATCGTTTCGCGAGAAATCCATAGGGTTTCATGCCCGTTATCGCGCTCACGTGCCCCGGGAGTAAAAACCCGTCGATACGGGCATCTCTGTGAGCCATGATAGCTCCAAGCGCCTCAGGCATAGTCTTGTGAGCGCATAATACGGAATAATTATGTATGCCCTGCTTCGCGGCGCTCATAATGGACGCTGCCACGGTAGGAACGGTCGTCTCGAAACCAACGCCCAAAAACACCACTTCCTTGTCCGTATTTCTATTTGCGATATCGAGAGCGTCATCGGTCGAATAGACCACCTTTATATGTTTACCGCCGGCTCTTTCATTTTCGAGGGTCGAGCTCGAGCCCGGCACCCGCAGCATATCCCCAAATGTAGTTATGATAACTTTGGGTAATCCCGCTATGGCTATGGCGCGATCCAGGTACTCAAGCGGCGTAACACAGACGGGGCATCCGGGGCCGGATATCAACCTTATATTGCGAGGCAGAAGCTCCCGCAGGCCATATTTAAAAATAGCCATCGTATGGGTACCGCAGACCTCCATATATCTGTACTCGCGGCCCTCATCCGCGACGGAGCGTATCCGGCTGATGAGCCTGGACGTTAAAGCTCTACTTCTAAATTCATCGATATATTTCACTTCTTCTCCCGAAGGCCTCGCAATGACGAACTACAGTTCCCTGATCAGCTTTATTGTCTGCCTCGCTTCTTCAGGTTTCACTTTGGCTATAGCAAATCCGGCGTGCAGCAGGACATAATCCCCCGGCTTGATATCCTTCATCAAAATAAAATTGGCCTTGCGCGTTAAACCGCCAGCCGCAACCATGCCCTGGTCACCGTCTATCTTAACAACTTTCATCGGTATCGCTAAACACATGATCCCTCCGCATCCGCCATGGCCAGTTGTCCTACAGGTATTCCGTTATCATTTGTATTGATTTTGGAATGAGTATAAACGGAAAAACCTTCCTTATTCAATATATGTACGGCTCTGTCCGTCAGATACCTGTTCTGAAAGACACCGCCGCTTAAGGTTATCTTTTGCAACTTGAATTTCTTTCTTAAGCCGGCCGCCGTAGCGCCTATGATCTCGGCTATGGTGTTATGAAATTTTGCCGATACGACGCTTTTATCCGTCTTATTTCGCAAGTCACGGACAATGCCCCTGATCATCCCGGAAATTTCAATGATGAATACGCCGTTTTTGGGCTTTATGTCAAATCTGTAGCTTTCATGATTCTCTCCCGCGACAATCCTCTCCAGCTCCACCGGAAGCTCCGCCTCGAAAGACGCCGTGTCCCTGGATAATATGAGACTCGCCACTCCGTCGAAGAGCCTGCCCGCGCTGGATGTAAGCGGAGAATTAAAATTTCCGTCTATCATCTTCCTGATCACGGACGATCGTCCTTTTCGGGATCCCTTTACGATATCCGGATACTGCGCCGGAAAGTCTTCGCCGAAAGCCCTGTAAAGGTAGCTTATGGCCATACGCCAGGGTTCTCTCACCGCCTGATCGCCTCCGGGCATCGGCATGTAATCGAAATGAGCGGCTCTGCGGAAGCCTTTCAGCCCTCCGACGAAAAATTCACCGCCCCATATACGGCCATCCAGGCCGTATCCGGAGCCATCGAACGCTACGCCTATGAGGCCGTCGCCTATAGAATTCTCTACGATCGCGCTCGCCACATGAGCGGTATGGTGCTGGATATCGCGCATATGCGGTATCTTCAGGCCCGCAGCGTGCGCTTCGGCGAAACGGCTCGAGTGATAATCCGGATGACGGTCACGGGCGATCGTTGCGGGCCTCAAACCCAGTATCTTTTCATGCAGAGAGACTGAGGCCTCATATGCTCTCAGATTATCCGGATCGTTTAAGGGGCCAAACCCTTCGACAAGATACGCCGTATCGCCTGCCGCGAGAGCGAATGCGCCCTTCAGATCCGCGCCGCAGGCAAGGATCGGTCTCTTAACTTTAAACGGCAGCTTAATAGTCTTCATACGGAAATATTATAGCGGAAAGTATCTATCGTAGCCAGGGTTAAACTACTGTTATAGCGAGGCCTTTTTCGTCGGCGAGCTCTAATATCTCTTTTCTATCTATCAGGAGCGTCTTATTTGCCTCTATCGCCAGGGCTGTCCCTCCGGATTTTATGATCGCTTCTATGGTCTCCAGGCCTACGAGCGGTATATCGAATCTCATATCCTGGTGAGGCCTGGCGGCCTTGACAACGACGAAACCTCTTTTCGACAGGACGCCGGCACGGGCTATAGCCTCGTCCGTGCCCTCTATGGCCTCTATCGCTATGACCGTCTTATTCTTTACGATAACGGTCTGCCCTATATCGAGCCTGGCAAGCTCACCGACGATCTTCTTCGCGTAATCTATATCGACGGATTCTTCCTTGCTCAAAGGCCTCCTGGTTATAACGCCTTCCGACGGCACATACTCTTTTAAGTACGGGGTGGGATCTATTACTTCGATCCCGAATTTACCCAGAAGCTCGGCGGCCTTATTGAGAATGGAATAATCTTTATTATCGTTAAGTTTGCTCAGTATTTTTTTAGTGTCCTCATCGAAACCTTCGGCATTCCTGAAGAAGAGATCCTTCCTGAGCTTCCCCAGCAGGACTATTTTATTGATCCTGTTTGAGACAAGAGCGAATATCATCTTCTGAAAAGCCCCGAGCTCGAACCATACGAACTTGTCCACATGGCTTTCGATCTCTGTGGAGGTTATGCCTTTGATCCCGATACCGATGGCTTTGTCGCCGCGGGCTTTCGCCGCCTCCGCGAATATGATAGGAAGCCTTCCGGCCCCCGCCACGATACCGATATTTGCCATATATCCCCTATTATGCTGCGTCGGGTTTAACGAACGCGAACATCATCTCTGCTTCCGCCACAACTTCACCATCTACCTTGGCGACCCCGCGGCATTGCACGACACCCATCTTCACTTTAACAAGTTCCACTTCCATTCTCAGCGTATCGCCGGGCACCACCGGTTTGCGGAACCTCGCTTTATTGATCGAGAGGAAATAGGCAAGCTTGCCCAGATTCTCTTTGAGGTTAAGGGCCGCTATCCCTCCTGTCTGGGCCATAGCTTCTACTATAAGGACTCCCGGCATGACCGGCTGGCCGGGAAAATGGCCCTGAAAGAACTGCTCATTTATCGTAACGTTCTTTATGCTGACCACTCCCTTTTCGGTTACCTCAAGTATCCTGTCGACCAGTAGGAATGGATATCTGTGAGGCAGGATCTTCTGTATTACATTGATATCCAAAATTTTTCCTTTAATGTCCTGTACGGTATATCCCATCATCATCCTCCAAGTTTATTAAGCCACAGTGTTAGCTAAGTGCCGAGGTCCCCGACCGAGGCCTTTTTAAGATCTTAATCTTTTTACCAACTCCATATTAAGAGCATGCCCGCTCTTTATCGCGACCACATGGCCTTTCAGGCTTTTACCGGCGACATAGAGATCTCCTATGAGATCGAGCACCTTGTGCCTGACGGGCTCATCCGGGAATCTCAAGGTATTATTTATCGGTCCCCCGGGCGCCATCACCAGCGTATTATCGTAATTCGCCCCTTTGCCCAGGCCTCTCTTTAAAAGTTCCGCCGCTTCCGCTTCCGAACAGAATGTCCTTGCGGGAGCTATCTCCGTCTCGAAAGTCACTTCGTCTATAATGGCGCTGAAGAATTGGACGCCTATTCCGGGGTAAGAGAGCGTGTATGAGACTTTAAAATTGTCGTCGGGAAATATCGCCAACATAGAATCGCCCGTCTTGCACCAGACAGGACTTTTGACATCATAGATCTTTTTCGGAGAGTCCTGCCTGATGATGCCGGAACGTTTAATGGCGTCCAGAAACGCTTTTGCGCTGCCGTCAAATCCCGGGAGCTCAACGTTATCCGTCTCGATTATTATGTTGTCTATACCGGCGCCCGCGAGCGCGGCCAATAGATGCTCTGTAGTCTGGACCTGCATACCCCCGGAGCCTAAAGTCGTCCTGCGATCCGCTTCGCCGGAGCCCGACGAAATCTCCATCGACTGTATATTTAAGAGGGGCTTATTGGGAAGGTCCATCCTTATAAAATTTATCCCGCTATCCGGGGGCGAGCTCTTCAGGACGAGCGACACCTTATTGCCCGTCTGCAGGCCTATGCCTTCGATCATGATAGTATTTTTTATAGTCCTCTGCATCATAGTGAGCATTTCCAGTGCGTTATGTAGTTATCCACATCTGAACCGGAGCAACTGCTACATAGCACGAAGCCTGCCGTCAGGCAGGCTTCGTGCTATTAATCTACTATAATCATTACTTGTTGAGCCTGGTCAGGATCTCATTCGTAAGATCGTACTCGGTGCCTCCGTAGAGAAGCATCCGTGAATTGAGAATGAGGTCATATCCTGCTGCTTTGGAATATTCCGCCACAACCTTCTCAATATCTTTGAGGATCAGGCCAAGCATATCATTTCTCTCTTTTACGAGATCATCTCTGGTCTTCGTGTCAAATTCCTGAAGGACTTTTATCTTATTGTCTATAATTGTCTGCTTTTCGGCTTTTGCCTTCTCCGACAGAAGCGCCTGCTCATCTTTAAGCTTCCTGAGCTCCTCGACCATAGTTGCGCGCTCAGCCTCTTTGGCTTTGCCTTTAGTTTCTAAATCTTTCTCGGAAGCTTTGGTCTTCTTATATTCGTCAAATACCTTAGCCAGATCCACATAACCGATCTTATACTCCTTAGCGTGCGCCATCTCCACGCCAAAAAACATATTACAGGCGAATACCAGCGCTAATACCGAAACAACCATCTTCTTCATCTTGCCCCTCCTTTTTGTTTGATCAAATTTAATGCCTGATAACTACTGACAACCGTCAACCGACAACTGACAACTACTGACAACCGTCAACCGACAACTGACAACTCGCTAGAACCCTCTGCTCATGCTAAAGTAAAATTCCCCGCCCTTCTCGTCGTCATAATTTTGAACGAGAGGAAAACCGTAATCCAGTTTTACCGGCCCTATCGGCGTCTTCACTCTGATACCTATCCCGGCGCCGGATTTATAGTCACCTCCCACTAAAAAGTCGCTGGACTTTGCCCAAACATTTCCCAGATCATAAAAGACCGCGCCTTTAATGATCTTTTCATACACGGGGAATGTCGCCTCGGCATTCACCACGACTATGGAGTCGCCGCCAATGGACTGGTCTCCGGCCCTGGGACCGATCCTTCTCTCCTTGTATCCGCGGATCGTATTGGCGCCGCCGGCAAAGAACCTCTCGTAGATCGGCACCTCATCCGATTTGCCATAAGCTCCGACCATCCCGCCACGGGCCTTAAGCTCCAGGACTATCTTTTTAAAGAAGGAGTGGTAATACGCGATCATGCCGGTGCCTTTAACATAATCTTTATTCCCGAGGAATATCCCTCCGGCGTTTTCTATCGAACCGTTCACTATAAAACCTTTCGACGCCACATATACGTTATCGCGCGTATCGTATGATACGTCGAACGTCAGGCTGGATATGTAATTGGCGCCGACTTCTTTGCTGAGCTCCGGAGCGGCATCATCGGCGAGGTTCGATATCTTGACATTTTCCAGCCTGTACGTCAGGAGCCCCCTTATCTGATCCGTGAAGTCTTTACCCAGTCTCAGGTCACCGCCCGTCCTCGTCTCATCGTATGCCCAGCCTATATCATTTCTCCTGGCGTGCGCTGCCCTGTACGCATCAAACCCGAACGCGTACGGCATCCCGAATATCCATGGGTCTGTCCAGCTGATATTAAAATCGCTGCGCACCATGCCAAGCTCCGCTTTGATAGTCAGGTTCTGGCCGCCTCCGGTAAATGTCGGGAAGCTCATTATGTCAAAATTTCTCTGTGTTATCTCGACAAAACCGACCAACATATCCACCGAGCTATAGCCGCCGCCAAACGAGAACTCTCCGGTCTTCGTCTCTTTTACGGTGACTATGAGGTTCTGGATATCGGGAGTTTCGGTCGGCTCGGTATCGAAAGCTACATTTTCGAAATATCCCAGGTTGTAGAGCCGCTCTTTAGACCGTTTTATCTTATCGCCGTTGAACTTCTCACCGGGATATATCCTGAGTTCTCTCCTCACCACCAGCTCCCTGGTCTTCATATTTCCACGGATCTCCACCATCCCCACATACACGGGATCTTTACCGTCTATATTGAAAACTACGTCTATATTGCCCGTCGACTGGTTGAAGTTCCTCTCGACATCCTGGATCGCATTCATATAACCGCGTTCGTAATAGAGCTGTTTTATCTCCGAAGAGTCCTGCCTCAGGCCCCTGTTCGAGAATGGCTTTCCGGACTTCATCGTTATCTTCGAGAGTATCTCTTTTTCGGGCAGCACCAGGTTGCCTTTAACGATTATATCTCCGACCATATACTGCTTATTTTCCTTGATGTTTATGACTATCTTGAGCGTTTGGCCATCGGGGCCGTACTGCAAGTCGGGGGTCGTCTCGGCATCGAGATAGCCGATGTCGTCATATATTAACCTTATCCTGTCCATGTCCTCCTGAAGGACTTCATCTTTGAATATGCCCGGATTAAAGAGCCACGCCGGCTTCGTTGACAAAATTTTCTTTATCTCGTTTGTCTTGATAGCTTTGTTTCCCACTATATCTATTCCGGCGACCTTGACCCGGGTCTTCTCGTCTATCACAATGGTAACGCTGGCCTTGCCGGTATCCTTATCGACGCTGATCTCGTATCTGACTTCGGTAAAAGGGTATCCTTTCTTTGAATAAAAATTCCTGATCTCGGCGACATCCTGCGCAAGCACAGCCAGGTTCATCATCTCGTTCGGTTTGGACTTCAGCATGGATTTCAATTTAGGAGACCTGAACGCGACATTGCCTTTAAAGTCTATATCTTCGACGACCAATTTTTCTTCTACCAGAAAGATCACGATGACCCCGGCGGCCTCTTCCCTGACATCAACGGAGACGTCCGTAAAATAATCCGTGGCATACAGTCTTTTAAGATCCTCGTTTATGATCTCCTGATTGAACACTTCGCCGGATGCGGTCTTTATCTTGGAGAGTATAATCTCCGAGCTTATAGCTTTATTGTTCTCGACTTTTACCCCGGTTATGGTTTTACCCTCAGCGGATTGAGCGACAGCGGAACCTGAAATTATCGGAAGTAAAATAGCGAAGATGCCAAGCGCCAACGCTAACCTGATCAGCTTCATACTCTCTCCAGTTCTGCTTCAATAAATTCTTCGCCCCTTGACGTAAGATTCTCGAATCTCATGTACTCACCCAGGAACGCAAGGTTGAAGTTGCCTGTAGGGCCGTTTCTCTGTTTTGCTATTATGATCTCCGCGAGGCCCCTATTCTCTTCCGTCGGATTGTAGTACCATTCTCTTAAGAGCAGTATCACGAGATCCGCGTCCTGTTCGATCGCGCCTGACTCCCTGAGATCGGAAAGCTGCGGCCTGTGATCCTGACGCTGTTCCACGGCGCGCGAAAGCTGGCTTATCGCTATCAAAGGGGTATTCAGTTCCCTGGCCAGTGCCTTAAGCGACCTGGATATCTCCGATATCTCCTGCTGGCGATTATCGGCCCTGGAATGGCCCTGCATAAGCTGAAGATAATCCAGGACTATAAGCTTTACATCAAACTGCGCCTTAAGGCGTCTCGCTTTGGCGCGTAATTCCAGAACCGATATACCCGGAGTATCGTCTATATAGATCGGCGCTTCTGATAACTTTCCGGCGGCGCTTACCAGCTTCGGCCAGTCAGCCTGCGAAAGAAAACCGGTTCTTACCTTATGGGCATCCACTCTGGCGTGTGAACACAGCATTCTCTGGACAAGCTGCTCTTTGGACATCTCCAGGCTGAAGAATGCGACCGGCGCCCGCTCTACGACCGCGGCATGCTCGGCTATACACAATGCGAGCGCACTCTTACCCATCGACGGGCGCGCTGCCAGCACTATGAGATCCGACGGTTGGAACCCGGCGGTCTTTATATCGAGGTCTCTAAACCCTGTCGATATGCCCGTCACGTTCTGTTTGCGCTGGTACAGGCTGTCAATTGTCTCTATCGACCCCTTAATGATCTCGCGCAACGGGACCGACTTCCTATCCACCTTTCTGGAAGAGACTTCAAAGATCAACTGCTCCGCCTTGTCAACCAGGCTATCCACATCCTTGGATGTGTCGTAACAGTCGGCGACTATCTGCGTGGCGGTATTTATAAGGTTGCGAAGGATCATCTTCTCTTTTACGATCTTCGCGTAATGTATGAAATTTGCCGCGGTGGGAACGCTTGAAGCCAGGCCGGATATGTAATCAGGGCCGCCGGCTGGTTCGAGCGAATTTGTTTTCTTCAGCTCTTCTATGACGGTTATAAGATCGACGCCTCTGTTCTCATCGAAAAGTTTTATTATGGCTGTATATACCCTGCAATTGGCATCCTTGTAGAAGCAGTCCGCGTTCAACATCTCTATCGCCTGCGGAATCACGTCTTTATCAAGAAGCATCGCGCCTAAGACAGCCATCTCCGCATCGATGCTCTGTGGGGGTACTTTTTCGATAATATCCTGATTAGGCATCGTACCTTATTTCTTTACTATCCATACCCTTAAAACGGCTTTTACCAGCGGATGGATCCTGGCCGCAACCTGGTATACGCCCAGTTTCTTTATCTGCTCTTCGATAACTATATCTTTCTTGTCTATTTCTATCCCTTCGTCCTTTAATCTATCCGAGATCAT
This sequence comes from Candidatus Omnitrophota bacterium, assembly GCA_018823705.1. Lineage (GTDB taxonomy): Bacteria > Omnitrophota > Gorgyraeia > 2-01-FULL-45-10 > 2-01-FULL-45-10 > CAIMPC01. Next base: position 14,200 of record JAHJHP010000093.1, read on the forward strand.
ATCGCCGGTCACTGAACCAAAAAGCTTATCCTCTTCTCCGGCTTCCATGGATATCGTCAGTGAAAGATTCGAGAGCCTGTTGGCAAGCGCCCTCGCGGCCTCTACCTTCTTCTCGTCTTCCAATGCTTCTTTCTTCTTCCTTGTTTCCAGCAGCTTCATATTTCCGGGAGTGGCAGCCCTGGCTGTATTATTCGGAAGCAGAAAATTCCTGGCATACCCCTCTTTAACGTTGATTATATCCCCGGCGTGGCCGAGCTTATCGACATCCTTCATCAGTATGAGCTTCATAGGTTTACTCCGCCACAAACGGCAATAACGCCAACTCGCGGGCTTTTTTAATCGCTTTCGCCAGCTGCCTCTGATGCCCGGCGCAGCTTCCCGATATCCTGGACGGCACTATCTTACCTCTCTCCGTGATGAACCTATGGAATTTCTGATATTCCAGATAGTCTATGGTCTTCACTTTGTCGCCGCAGAATCTGCATGGCCTTTTCTTGTAGACCTTCTTCTTCAGGCCGTCTTTCTTAAGGGGCTTCTTTCTTTCCGGTTTATTAAAAGGCTTAAACATTCATCTCTCCTTTATGAGGTCAATTTAACTTACTCTGTGCTCTACGATTATGACTCGTTAAAACGGCGCTTCCTCATCGGAGCTGCCCGCTGCTTTGGGGGCCTCAGACTGCGGCATAGCCACCTCATCGTTCAGGTCTATCGTGCCCACTTCATCCGCTCCCGATGGCGCCTTCTTATTTGCCGGCGCAGCGCCGGATTTCGCTCCGGATCGTAAAAACTGTATGTTATCGGCTATGACTTCGACCGTATTGCGCTTCTGACCGTCCTGAGTCTGCCAATCCCTGGACTGTAAACGCCCTTCTACGAAGACAGGGCTGCCCTTGGACAGATATTCTCCGCAAACTTCGGCCCTGCGGCCCCAGACTACGATGCGTATGAACGAGGATTGTTCCTTCTTCTCGCCGGTCTGCGTGGTATAAAACCGGTTGACTCCCAGCGTGAAAGTGGCAACCGCCGAACCGCTCGGAATATACCGAAGCTCCGGGTCTCTGGTGAGGTTTCCTATCAGGAGTACCCTATTGAGGCTGGCCATTTATCTCCTCGTTATCATTAGTCTTAATATCTCGGCGTTCATCTTACATGCCGCTTCAATCTTGGCTATGGCATCAGATGGCGCCTCGAAGTCAAATTTGTAATAATATGCTTCTTTCGTCTTATTGATGGGATAGGCAAGAAGCCTCTTGCCCCACGACTCTTCCTTCTTCACGCTGCCGCCGCTCTTGACCACCAGATCGCTGATGACCTTACATGCGCTCTTCAGGTCTTCTTCTTTAAGATCCGGTTTTATTATGAATATACCCTCATAATTATTCATCTTCTTATCTATCCTTTCGATTCCTTCATTGATTTTTAATTAGACTACCACAATACATTTAATAAATCAACTCTTTCGACTCCTGCTTCTGGCTCCACCTTTCCTACAGCGGCGTTTACTTTTGAGGGCGCCTTCCGCTTGTCGCGAATTTACATTAGGCATGTAAATTCGCTGTCGTAAAATCTTGATGGCCAATGAACCTGCCTATAGTCATCAACAGTAGGGGAGATTTACCTGCCCGCCCGCAGTCGTATTCTTGCGAGCAGGCGGGAACATCCCCTACCATAGATACCATTATGCAGTTTCATTGTCCTGCTATATCGCCTAGAAGTATCAAGATTTTACAAGAGTCGCTACAGGCGCGCCTCAAAAGTTCCGCCGCCTGAAGTAAATGCCTACGCATTACGGCCGAAAAATCTCTCAGCCCCTTAAGAAGCTCCTACCTTCCTCTTGTTATATCTGTTCATCGCCGTATCGATACCATCCGTGAGCATGGACGATATCGCCTCCTGAGCCAGCCCTATGACATGGGCAACGTTACGCAGTAGCCTTCTTTTGAACGGGCTCAATACGTATCCGGTGATATCGCCTTTATGCGTCTCTGTGGCAATACCGACTTTAAGGCGGGCAAAATCATCCCTTTTCAGGGTATGGATTATCGACTCCAGGCCCTTATGGCCTCCCGACGAACCTTGCTTCTTAAGCCTGATCCTCCCGAAGTCCAGGTTTATATCATCGCAAACGACTAGTATATCTTCGAGGTTCTTTGTGTTCCGGCCGACCAGTTCACCGACGGCGTTGCCGGAAAGGTTCATGAACGTCCGGGGAAGCACCAGCGACACATCCTCGCCATCTATCCTGCCGCGGCCCACAAAAGAGAAATGGTACTTCTCTTTGATCTTTATTCCGTTCTCTTTGGCCAGGGCCTCTACGATCGCAAAGCCTATATTATGCTTGGTCCCTTTATACTCCGCTCCGGGATTGCCGAGGCCGATGATAAATTTCACGCCTATTCTTTCTTAGCCTCTTTCGGAGCTTCCTTGGGGGCTACCGCAGGAGTTGCGCCAGGGGCTTCCGCTTCGCCTTCCTCTTCCTTCTTCTTCCTTATAAGCTCGGGTTCCAGGCCAGCCTCCACCTCAAGCTCTTCTTTCGGCGCTTCCACCTTAGGCGTTTTCACTATCACGACGATCAGTTCGGAATCATTCAGGATCTTTACGCCTTTAGGAACCACGATATCCTTCACATGAAGAGATTCTCCCAACTTAAGATTGGAGACATCAACCTCTATCTTTTCCGGTATATCGATAGGTAAACACTCTACCTGTAATTCCCACATAATATGTTCGAGCACCCCTCCGTCCACTTTGACTCCGATGGGCTCGCCCTTGACTGAGAGCGGCACATCGATCTTAAGGGTCTCCGTGAGGGATATCTCGTTAAAATCCACATGCAGGATGCCGTCCCTTATCGGCTCTCTCTGGATCTCTTTTATCAGGACCGTCTTCTCTTTTATAGCGCTTTTGCCGCCCGATATCTTCAGCGTTATGAGCACGTTCTCACCCGCTTTTGTCTGCAAGACGCCGGCAAGATCGTCTATCGGGACCTGAATACTGATAGCGCCGGATGAGCCGCTGTAAACATTGGCCGGAACTATTTTCTTTGCCCTCAGGTCCTTCGCTGCGGTCTTACCTGATCCGGTCCGAACATCGGCCTTTAATATTATTTTCTTGTCCATATTGCCACACTCTCCTTTGTCCAAAATTTTGCAGAGAAAATTTTGGATTTCTCCAAGCAATTTGCTTATCCAGATTTTGCTCTGTCAAAATCTGGACATCATCTAATCGAACAACACACTGATGGATTTTTCATTATGGATCCTCATTATAGCTTCCCCGAGCAGGGAAGCCACCGAGAGGACCTTTATCCGCGGGATCATATTCTCATTCGGAATCGGTATGGTATCAGTCACCACAAGCTCTTTGATCTGTGAATTCTTTAATCTCTCTATGGCCTCGCCGCAAAGCACCGGGTGCGTTATGCTGGCATAGACTTCCAGGGCGCCCGCCTTCTTCAGGGCAGTCACCGCCTCGACGAGAGACCCGGCCGTAGCGACCATATCGTCTATTATCACGACGTTCTTGCCTTCGACATCGCCCATGATATGCATCGCCTCCGCCTGCTTATCATTGATCCGTCTTTTATCGACTATCGCGAGATCGCAGTGCATCTTCTTGGCATAGGCTCTCGCCGTCTTTATGCCCCCGACATCGGGAGAGACTATCACCAGATTTTTATCCAGCTCCAGCTCCTTAATATAATCGGCGAATATGGTGAACGCGTAAAGGTGGTCGAGCGGTATATCGAAGAACCCCTGTATCTGGCCGGCGTGCAGGTCTACCGTGAGGACCCTGTCCGCTCCGGCAACGGTCAGGACATTTGCCACAAGTTTGGCGGTTATCGGCACCCTCGGCTGATCTTTTCTGTCCTGCCGCGCGTATCCAAAGTACGGCAGCACCGCGGTTATCCTCTGGGCTGAAGCCCTCTTCAGCGCGTCTATCATGATCAATAACTCGACGAGATAATCATTTGAAGGGCATGATGTGGACTGGATCACGAACACGTCATGGCCCCTGACATTTTCATTTATCTTGACGCGTATTTCTCCGTCGGAGAATTTATCAACCGATGCGTCCCCCAAATCGACTTTCAGGAATTTGCATATCTTTAGCGCAAGGTCTTTATTGGAATTACCGCTGAATATCAACAGACCGTTTTTCATCTGACCCCCTTCTCACTTTTCCGAGTCGCCTCTCCAATATCTTTGCCGGAACGCCTACCACCGTCTCGCCTTCGGGGACATTATGCCTCTTAAGCACTACGCAGCCGGCGCCGACCGTCGCGTTCTTTCCGATAACTAAAGGAGCTATCAATACCGAGCCGACGCCTATAAAGGCATTCTCTCTTATTATCGTCTTATTCTTATTCTTTCCGTCATAGTTGGCAGTTATCGTCCCGGCGCCTATATTAACTTTCCTGCCCAGGACCGCATCTCCCAGATAAGTGTGGTGCTTCACCCTGCAGTCATCGCCTATCGTGGTTCTCACAAGCTCGACAAAATTTCCGATTATCACATTGCTCCCGACCTTGACCGAGGACGTCAATCTGGCAAAAGGGCCTATGTGGCAATCCCGTCCTATCTCGACGCGGGGGCCAATGAACGTGTTCGGATGTATCACCGTGTCACGGCCGATCCTGGCGTCAGGATATATGGTCGTCGTTAACGGATCCTCCACGGTTACGCCGCTTAACATCGCCTCGTTTATGGCCTTATCCTTCAGTATCAGCGTAGCCTCCGCCAGGTCCCTGCGGGAGTTTATGCCTGTCATCTCGAGAGGGTCCTCGACCTCGACAGACTTGATCTTCTTTCCCGCCTTATCCAGTATCTCGACTGTATCCGTAAGAAGATATTCTCCCGTCCGGGGGTTCGGTTTCACGCGTTTAAGCGCTTCAAATAAATCCTTTGCCCGGAAACAATACGTACCTGTGTTCACTTCATTTATCTCATCCGCGGCATCTTTAATATCGGCGCTCTCCACTATCTTCGAGACTGCTCCGGACGCGTTCCTCACTATCCTGCCGTATTCCGCCGGATCTTTAACTGTTGCCGTAGCCAGAGTAAGGCTCGCCCCGGAGGACCTCTGTTTGAGAATAAGTTTCTTTATCGTCCTCGCGCTCATGAGAGGCATATCGCCGCAGGTCACAATGATCTGTCCTCTATGGCCGCCCAGAAGCTTCTTTGCGGACGCCACAGCGTCACCTGAACCCAGAAGTTTCTTCTGTATAACTATCTTTGTGTCGATAGCTTTGCTCAAAGCGCCGCTGCCGTATCCCGCTACCGTAATGACATGGGTAATTCCGGCGGCCTTAAGCGACTCCAGCACATATGAGACCATCGGTTTGCCGAATATATTGTGCAATACCTTAGGGATATCCGACTTCATCCTGGTCCCGCGGCCTGCCGCGAGCACTATCGCTGCTATGTTATTCAATGCGGTGTCCTTTTTTGATTCCTGCGAAGCCCTACCTCAACTATTCTACTAGAAGGGCGAAGCAGAATGGCTGCCCAGCTAGGATTCGTCACTCGCCCGACATAATCTACAGCTCGTTCCTTAAAAGGAAAACCTGATGTTTTCCTTTTAATATTTTCCTTTCTTCCGCATACCTGCCCGACTGACTTTGTATCCCTCGGTCAGGCGGGGATGTTCTAGTGCGCCGATAGGAGAAAAAATGCTTTTTTCTCCTAAAACCTCTTTTTGGGGTTCTCCCCC
>JAHJHP010000009.1 GCA_018823705.1 Candidatus Omnitrophota bacterium
AGTATTTAAACTGGTTATTACAGCTTGTAGAGCTTGCTCGGCTGTTATCTTACTATTTAAAACAGACTCTTTTGCGGCTAATGCCATCTGCGCGGCTATGAGATCCTGACCGATTTTTTCTTCGAGCAGCCTGGCTGCGCTTAATGCCTTATCCGCGATATCATAATCGTTCTCGGATGCCAAATACAGGGCATAGAGAGCGGTGTATTCTGCTTGCTTATCATTATTTGAGATTTGGGCGTCATTCAATACTCGAATGGCTGTATCAAGGTCAGCGTATGCCTGATCTTTCGCGGTGGCCTTAGTCATAAGATCCTCGCTTGCCTCATCAAGACTGACCTGATATACTTCCCGGAGATGTTTATTATCTTCATATATCTTAGATGCCGCCTCGAACTCTCTTTGCGCCCCACTTATCAGATCATCTGTTATGACTTCCCCGTCTTTGATTATGCTTAATAGGGCTCCTTCCTTATTATAGGCAGCTATACCACCGTCTTTTTCCACTGTGACAGATGACATAGAGTAATCTTCACCTACGATATACCTATATATAGTGCCATCGGCGGCTATACATTGGGTAAGGGTGGAGCTTGCCGTTCCGTCAGCATTATTCTCTATATCAAATGTAAAGACGTTATTATCGGAAGTTGTGACTTTTGATATAACGCCATTCTGATATTCAACCTTTTTATTACTCGCCCTAAATTCCACCTTCGTTAATTTATTATCACGTCCGTAATAGGACCACTTTTCCGGATCCTTAAGAACCGTCTCTATAACAGCCCCTTCAGTATCCTTTATATATAAGAAGTCGACGGTCTTATTATCAGGGTATGAAATCGACGAAATAGTCTTATCCTCATTATAATTAAAGGTAACGCCATCGGGTTTAGTTATTAAGACGACTTTACCGTTTGCGACGACCTCAATAGACCCGTCCGAATATGCTATATTTGCAGCGAGTAGATTACCGGCTTCATCTATTAAGAGATCCCGCAAGACCGTGCCGTCTTCCTGCTCTATGCGATCTATCTTATTATTCAGATAATAGATAATATCCCCGGATTGTGTAGTCACTGAAAGAACTGAATCGGCATTACCTGATGGCGCGGCGCTATTCGCGGGCGCCATAGCCGCGGAAGGATCCACGGTGGGTTCCACAGAATAACTTCCCTTAGGTCCCTGAAGCTCAATAGACTCATCCGGATCAATGTCGCTTGTTTCTGAGGTTGAGGCGCTTGTAACCAGTGACTGTGTGTTCATGATATCTTCCACGAACTGCTTCTGGTCTATCATGCTTTCATGGATGGCCTGCTGATCCTGGATATAGCCCGGGGCAAACGTCTGCGATTGCTCTATGCTCAATTTTTCGATTGAATTGTCAATCGAACTTATCGGCATATCAGCCCCCCACATTATCTGCTGCATAAAAAAAGAAAAGGCCACGATACCTGCTGTGGCCTTAAAACCTATCCCCGTCTTCAGTTTAGTTATCATATACCGCCTCACTTTCTATCGTGAAACGAGTATATCACACTATTTGCGATTTGTCAACTTTTATTTGATGATTTGTCAAATCCTCCTTTTAAGATAAACACATCGTAGTTCGTAAAAAATGGTTTTCTATGCTAACCTATCGCCGATACCGAGCTTATGTCCACGCAGGAAAGAATCGGTGTCAAGGATCTTGCCGCCCTCAAGCTGAAGATATTTTATCACAATAGCGCCGGAACCGGTATTCACCACTATGCCCATATTTTTGATGATATCCAGCACCTCTCCGGGTTTCGCCTCACTACCGTCCGGATATGTGATAAGCTCTGTATGTAGTATCTTTAATGTCTTTCCCGCGCACCTGGTGTATGCGCCTGGCCACGGTAATAAGCCTTTCACTCTGTTATGGATGGTCGCAGCGGGTAAACTCCAGTCGATAACGCCGTCCTCCTTCTTCAGCTTAGGGGCCGGTGTGGCCTGGGTTTTGTCCTGTTTCTGATAGGTCGCTCTTCCGGACTCTATCAGCTCTAAGGCATCCATCAATACTTGGGCACCGAGAGCGGATAACGCTTCGCTGAGCGTAATATTAGTGTCATCAGCGTCTATCGCAGCCTCACTCTTCAGTATTATATCTCCTTCATCCATCTGTTCATTCATCCTGATGATAGTGACGCCGCTCGACTTGTCGCCGTTCATGATCGCCCAATTAGTCGGCGCGGCTCCGCGGTATCTTGGAAGGAGCGAACCGTGCAGGTTTATAGCCGATAGTTTAGGGATGCCGAGCGCTTCCTGCTTCAGTATCTGACCGAATGCTATTACCACGAATAAATCGGCACCCAGCTTCTTCAGGTATTCGATCGACTCCCTACCGGAGGCGTCCTCCGGCTGATAAACGGGGATGCCGTGCGTCTCAGCCACAACTTTAGTCGGCGGGGGCTGAATCTTGAGGTTACGCCCGCGCTTCCTGTCCGGCTGAGTAACAAGCGCCAGCACCCTGTGCTTCGAGGCGATAAGCGCCCTAAACGCCGGGATCGCGAACTCCGCAGTACCGAAAAAGACTATAATCATCTACGCTCCTTTATAGTTTAAGGGGACGTGTCACTTTGGGACACTCCACTTTTTAAATTAACTCTAAGTAGCCCGAGCTTAAGCCTAGGCTACTACTAATTAGCTATTGGTTCTCTTATGTGGAGTGTCCCAAAGTGACACGTCCCCTTATCGTCTGCTCACATAGAGATCGGGTCGACGTCGACCGCGATCAGGACGCCGTGCGGTTTACGGAAACTACCCAGGACTTTCTTCAGAAACGCGCACATGGCGACCTTGTCCTTGCCCTTCAATAATATATTGTACCTGAAGTATCCGCGCATCCTCGCCATTGGAGCGGGAGCCGGCCCAGCGATCATAGCGTCCTTATCTTCAGCCCTCAGCGCCTCCGCCAACTCTACCGCCGCCTGCCGGGTCATCTCATCGTTCCTGGCCCTCACCACTACTTTCACAAGACTGACAAATGGCGGAAATAGAAGCTCCTTCCGCGATATTATCTCCTCATCATAGAACTTATCGTAATCATGCTTGGCCGCTGCCAGTATCGCGTAATGGCTCGGCGCATAGGTCTGCACTATGACCTCTCCGCCGTCCTCGCCGCGGCCTGCCCGGCCTCCCACCTGAGTAAGCAGGTTAAAAGTCCTCTCGCTCGAACGGAAGTCCGGTATATTGAGTGTCACATCCGCCGAGACGACACCAACGAGCGTAACCTGCGGAAAGTCAAGGCCCTTAGCGATCATCTGAGTGCCTACGAGCATCTTCACTTCACCCGACTTGAATTTACTCAGTATCCTGTCGTGAGACCCCTTCTTGGCGGTCGTATCCGAATCCATCCTCGCCATCTTAACATGCGAAAAGGCATGGCTGAGCTCCGACTCCACTTTCTCCGTGCCGAGGCCGGAATACCGTATGTAGCCGGATTTGCATTTCGGACAGATGTCGGGCGGAGCCTGATGATAATTGCAATAGTGGCAGATCAGCTTCTTCTCTTCGAAATGGTAGACCATGACCGCATCGCACCGCCTGCACTTAACTACGAGCCCGCACTTCTTACAATTGATAAATGTCGAAAAGCCGCGCCTGTTCAGGAATATTATCACCTGTTTGCCCGCTTTGAGGGCATTATCCACGGCATCGAGCAGGACCCTTGAGAATATCGTAAGCTTCTTTCTTGTGGCCAGGTCCATCCTCATGTCGACTATCTTCACTTTAGGCAGCAGCCTGTCATCAACACGCCTGGTAAGCCGTATAAGCTTATAGTCGCCCCGCTTAGCCTTGTAGTAAGATTCGAGTGAGGGGGTCGCGCTTCCCAGGATGAGCGGGCATTTGTTGAGCCTGGACCTCTCCTCGGCGACATCGCGGGCGTGATAGCGCGGCACATCATCCTGCTTATACGTCGTCTCGTGCTCTTCATCTATTATTATGAGGCCGAGCCTCGACATGGGCGCGAATATAGCCGAACGCGCGCCCACAACTATATCGGCCTTGCCGTCCTTTATCTTCTTCCATTCCAGGAATCTCTTAGCCGGAGTGAGATGCGAATGCGTTACCGCGACGCGGTGGCCGAACCTGGCGACGAAGCGTTCTATCGTCTGTGGCGTAAGCGCTATTTCCGGGACGAGCATGATCGCCTGCTTTCCCATTTGCAATATGGCATCTATAGCCTGTAAGTAGACCTCCGTCTTGCCGCTCGAAGTTATGCCGTGAAGCAGGAATGTCCTGGCCTCGCCCTTATCGACACACTCCACTATCTCCTTCAACGCCTTATCCTGCTCCTCCATCAGAACGTGCGGATCCGTTATGACAAAGTCTTCGGCTCTTATCTCCGGTACCTTGATCCTCGATCCTATACTCTCCTTACCCTTCTTTATCCCGCCCGGTATGACGGCGCCTATCGCTTCACCCCACGAACAGAAGTAATTTTCACCTATCCACTTCGTCAGCTTGAGCAACTCCTCCGTCAGGATCGGCTCTTTATCGATAACTCCCATTACCCCCTTCACATCCCTCACTTCAGGGGCATCACTGAATCCCACGACATATCCGACGGTGGTCCTGGGGCCGAACGGCACAAAGACCCGCGCGCCGATCTTGACGTTGCTAGAAAGCTCTTCCGGTATGCTGTACTGGAAGAGCTTGTCTATGGGCAGTGAAATAGCTACTTCTGCGAATTTAGTCATTTGATTATAAGCAATGGTTCATTTGTATAGTAAGCTGTCATTGCGAGGAGGTTATTGTTTTCGTATTTACCGACGAAGCAATCTCGTTTTTGAGATTGCTTCGGATGCTTCGCATCCTCGCAATGACGAAGGTTATAATCACAACAGCTTTTTGATCTTCTTCATGTCTTTCCAGACTAATTTTTTATCGTGCGGGTTTCTTAACAGATACGCCGGATGGTACGTCGGCATCACTTTTATGCCTTCATACTCATAAAGGTTACCGCGCAGTTCGCCGATCGTCGTTTCCGTCTTTAGCAGCATCTGGCTCGCGAACTTACCGAGAGTGCATATTACTTTTGGCTTGATGATGGCTATCTGGCGCCTCACATTTTCCCGGCAGGCCTGTATCTCCTCCGGAAGCGGCGGGCGGTTTTCGGGCGGACGGCACTTCAATAAATTGGCGATATAGACGTCTTCCCGCCTCAAATCCATAGCCTCTATGATCTTTGTCAGGAGCTGCCCTGCCCGTCCGACGAACGGCAGGCCCTGCTTATCCTCTTCCGAGCCCGGAGCCTCTCCTACGAACATGAGGCCGGCCCTCGGGTTACCTGCTCCGAAGACGACGTTGAGCCTCGTCTTCGCCAGCTTGCACGCGTGACACTCGGAGACCTCCCTCTTAAGGCGTCCGAGTTCGCTGTCAACGCTAACAGCGTCGGCAGCGTTCGTCGCACATCGAGCCGCAGGTTCCGTGGAAAAGAACTCTTCCACCCCGGACTCGCGCTCGAGCCCGATATAAGACTTTACCGACCTGATCATATCCTGAAGTTCTCCGCTCATTTCGTTACCGCTGCCTCAAGGGCCAGTTTCGCTACGTCATAACAAGACGCGGGTTTCTTTATCTTCTGTATTTCACTTCTCATGCTGACCAATCGTTCGGGATGAGAAGTTAACTTCTCGAGCGCTTCACGAAGGTCATCGATCTTATCCACTTTGATTGCCGCGCCGTGGCTTACCAGGAATGAGCTATTACGCGTCTCCTGTCCGATTATCGGAGCTATGACGACCATGGGCAGTTCCTTGGCCAGGCTCTCGCTCACCGTTATGCCTCCCGACTTGGAGATCAGGAGGTCCGCTATCTCCATATACTCGTATACGTTATTCACAAAACCGAACACGACCATCTTATCTTTGAAATTCAATTTCAAAGCTTCGAGCCGCTTCACAAGTTCTTCGTTATGGCCGCATATCGCGATAATCTGCATCGGGCGGGATATGCTGTCTATTATCTTCACAATAGCCTCGATCGGCCCCACACCGAACCCTCCTCCTATCACAAGCGCCGTGAGACGGTCATCCTTCATGCCCGTCTTATCCAATATCGCCTGGCCGTCCAGTGGCTTTGAAAATATCGGTTCGACCGGTATGCCGAGGACTTTTATCCGCGGCTCCTCCACTCCCCATTTTATGAGATCGCCCTTAGTATCTTCGCAGGCAACTACGTAAGCGTCTGTCTTATCCGCGATCCACCATGAGTGCGACCCGTAATCGGTGATCACCGTGATAAGGCGGGATCTCAGTATCCCTTGTTTCTTCATGTCGCCTATCACTTCGCTAGCGAAGAAATGAGTAGAGATTATTGCGTCCGGCTTCCACTCTAAGAGATATTCGCGCAGCTTTTTTGAGTTGAACCAGTTATTGAGCCTTCTTAATTTTGAGACGAGTATATTAACAAGCGGATTATCCGTAAAATAATAGGATAGCCCCCAGAAGGTAGGCGTCTTATTCACCATGAAGAGGTACATCTGCAGATATAGCCATTTAAAGAACGGACCTGTATAGTCCAGCGCGTCTATTAGCCGGACTTCCGTGTCCGCAGGCGCCATCTCATCCAGCGCCGCTTTCACCGCCTGCGCCGCTTTCTTATGCCCTATACCGGCCGTCGCGTATGCTATCAGTATCTTTCTCATCGTTTTCTGCCTTCCTTTTCTCTTCGCCTCGAGCGCTCAGTCTTTCTTCTCTCTTTTACGAGAAGCCACTTCACCGCTTCTAAAAAGTCTTTGAAGATATAGTCCGGCTTGACCTTCCAGGCCTTCATCCCGTTCATATCGGTCTTGCCGGAAAGCACTAATATCGTACTCAGGCCCGCGAGCCTGCCCGCCAGAATATCCATCTCGCCATCCCCTATCATATAGGTATCGCGGGCCGTCACGCTGTACTTCCTGATGGCTGCCTCGAGCATGCCCGGTTTCGGCTTCCTGCATTTACAGTTATCTTCGTTGGTGTGAGGACAGTAAAATACCTCGCTAATATTGCCGCCGCCCTTCTTTATTTCGGCCAGCATAGTGCTCGTTATCTCATTCAGCCTGTCTTTTGTAAAGAACCCCTTATTTATCCCGGCCTGGTTGGATACGACTATCACCTGTACCCGGTTGCGATTTAAGAGCGCCAGCGCCTCGATAGCGCCCGGCAGGAAGTGAAAGTCCTTCAGCTCGGTCACATACTCATGCCTGGTCCAGCCGCCCGGATCTTTATTGATGACACCGTCTCTATCGATGAATAACGTCTTCATATTTTAATATCCTCTTTCAGCATATGGGCGAGCCACAAGACAACGAGCGGCAGAAAATGCAGCATGAACCTACCCCACGTCTTGCTCGTGAAGAATACGACATCCACATAAGATACCATATAGAATAGCACATATCCGCAGAAAGCCAGTATAAGCGATATTGAAATATATCTCTGCTCGGGGGCGAATATCTTCCTGGAGTGGAATATCGCGGCATATATCGCGATCGGCCATAACAGTATCCACTTCTTCGGCCCGAATAACTGTTTCTGGAACTCATAAAGTATGGGCCCCATTTTATACAGCTGTTTAAACAGGTAAACCGGGTTCAGGTTGAAAAGGTTGATCTCGTCATTCACGATCCCGAACCTCTGTTTTACCCATATCCACGGGGCAAGTATCAGGGCTATTATAAAGACATACATTACCGGAGCTATGGTAACTTTCCACGACGTATCTTTACGCGCCAGGACTGAAACAAAGAGCACTATCGAAGCATTTATAACGCAATAAAGCATGCCTTCGTTCTTGGTCCATCCGGCGAGCGCGACGAGTACAGCCGACAATCCCAGAATATGCAGGTCCTTCTTCTCTTTTATCCAGGCAAAGAGGAATATGGCGCTCGCGAAATAATAGAATGCAAGCGGCAGCTCCTGATACGCATTAGCCGCATAGGCATTGAACATCGGAATGCTCGCCAGCAGGAATGTGAAGAGCAGCGCGTATGCGCGGCTCGCGAACCGGCGTATAGCGAAGTAGAGGATACAGAGTATTCCCACGAAGAAGAGCGGAAATATTAGCTTCACAAGCTGGTCATTCAGGTTTCTCATGGCCAAGTATAAAAAAGTCTCGCTAAGCGGTATATTCAGAGGATAGTCCGGGTGCGGAAAACCGTGGACCAGGCCCGGAAAATAGTTCTGCGGTATGGCTTTTGCCAGAAAGAAGATCTTCGACTTTATCGCATATATAGCTACTGCGTCATACGCTTCAATGGGTTTTATGAGCGCCCTGAAAAAAGCGTAGGCCACTTCGAGCGTTATGCCGCACGTCAGGAAGATACTCAATGCTCTGTTCTTTTCTTTCGGAATGGTAGATCGTTCGCTGAAAGTGAACCCATCGCCGTACTTCATATGCCGGTACACATTAATTGTAACGAGGATAGTCCACGGGATCAAAATTACCGGCACGCTGAACGTCAGGCCGAGTAAATAGAATATGAGCATCTCGAGCGATATGGTTCCGAGGCCGAGGGCGAACGAAATGAAGACCGCCTCCGAGAAAGATAGTTTATCGAACTTACCGAGCACTATGTACAGGACGTTAAATCCGATAAATGTGGCCACCATCAGGGTGGCAATTAAGCTGATAAGTTCCACAGGCGCTACTCCTCTACTCTCTTGATCGTATATTGAGAGATATCGATTATAAAATCGGGATCCGCGGTTTTAACATTCGGATATAGATAGTAAACGGCCTTTCTCGATTCCAGGGCTCCCTCGTCCATTCCTATTATATTATATGCGCTATTTTCAGGCATCGTCGTCTTGCAATAAGTTAAAAAATCGTACAGCCTGTCGCCTGTTACATAGGAGTGTTTACCTTCAAGCGTCCTGGTCAGTAGATTTTTATAATCACGGATATTATTCTTTACGAAGAGCTCTCTCGCCAGGAATCCTATCCATAGGACAACCCAGACGATAAATAATATCTTTAAGATTGCTTCGGGCCTTCGGCCCTCGCAATGACGGTGTATTTTGTCCTTATACCACATTTTCAACGACATCAGTTTGCCACTATCCAGCGCATAAAACGCCTCGCTAAAAAACCGAAATGTTTTGCCGACTGTATCGACTTTAACTGGTACATTATAATATGCGGCCGTAAATAAAATTTAGCAAAGGCGAGGCGATGCAGGCTCTTCAGCTCTTTTCTCGTTATCCCCGTGGGCACGTAAGCGGCATTGGTAAAATAAAACCTCTCCCAGTCTACATCCTTAAGTTCACCGCTGGCAAGTAATTTCGCATAGCTTTCCGTTCCCGGAAAAGGCAGATACGTGAAGAAGTTGGCCCTCTTTAGCGGAAGCTCAGCGGCAAAGTCGATCGTCTGCCTGATAGATTCCGGCGTCTCTCCGGGAAAGCCCAGTATAAAGAAACCGGCTATATCTATACCCGCCCTATCGATCTTATTGACGCATTCCCTTATCCTGGCCACGGTGATGCCTTTTCTCATCTCACTCAACACTTCATCCGAGCCGGACTCGATCCCAAGCGAAATCATATAAAGCCCCGTCTCTTTCATCAGGCCCAGGAGCTCATCATCCAGCGTATCCATCCTGACACCGTTTGGAACAGCCCATGTCATGCCGAGATTCAGGGCCTTCAGCTTCCGTAAGAAATCCTTTACGTACTCCTTGTCCATTGTAAAATTGTCATCAATGATATGAAATTCTCTTATTCCGAAATCATTATTGAGCATCTTTAACTCGCCCAGCACATTATCGATAGACCTGCGCCGTATCTTCTTTCCGGAGACCAAACTGCCCGCGCAGAAAGTGCATGGGTAAGGACAGCCCCTCGTCACCATGATCGGCGCTATCGGAAACTGTTTAAAGAACGCGCCGTGCTGAGACTCCGGATACTCCTGAGGCTTGATAAGGTCCCAGGCCGCGAGCCCCAGGCCATCGAGGTCATCCTGTATGACATTCGGATTGATCTTTATTGTCTGGCCATCTCTGAATGCGAGTCCGGGGATGTCGGAAAAGTCTTTCACGTCGGTTTTGTTCGCGCCACGTTCAATCGCTTTGACAAGCCGTGGAAACCCTGTCTCCGCTTCGCCTACGAATAGAAAATCGAGATCCTTCTCCGCTTTAAGCGTCTCTTCCGGCAGAGCCGAGGAATGCGGCCCGCCGATGACGGTCACGATATCCTTATTGAAAGCTTTTGCCGCCTTGAGAGCCTGCCTTATAAAAGGAAGGTCGAATGTATAGCATTGCAGCCCGAGGATCTCCGGGTTATACTCTTTAAGGAGAGCCATAAATTTATCTATGGTGAGATCGTCCTTAATGCAATCGACCAGCCTGACCTCATGTTCCTTCCGGATAGCGCTAGCCAGATACCCAAGCCCTATCGACGGCTGGATATGGTCGCTCATATTGAAAGGTTTGGCTAGCAGTACTTTCATTAATCGATAAACCTGTATTTGAGGATCGTCCAGAGCGCGCCAAAACCGTCTTTCCAGGATATCTTCTTCCCTTCGGCATAGCTCCTGCCATAGTAGGATATCGGTATCTCGTAGATCCTCAGGGATTTATCTTTCAGTATCTTCGCGGTAAGTTCAGGCTCGACAGAAAAATCTTTTGACCGTATGTTGATACGGGCGATGACTTCTTTACGGAACATCTTATAACAGGTCTCGATGTCGGATAGAGTAGAATTATACAGTAAGTTCATCGTGAATGTCAGCAGGGTATTTCCGGCCTTATGCCAGAACATATGCACGCGCTGCGGCTTACCTCCGGAGAGCCTCGAGCCGTAGACGACGTCAGCCATACCGTCCTCTATGGGCTTTGCCATCTCCATAAATTCATTCGGGTCATATTCGAGGTCCGCGTCCTGCACAGTGACTATCTCACCCGTAGCAGCCTTGAAGCCGGTACTGAGCGCCGCGCCCTTGCCGCTATTCTTTTCATGGAGCAGAACTTTTACTCTGGGATCGAGCTTGGTGTTTTTCAGGATATCCTTCGTCCCATCAGTAGATCCGTCATCTACTACTATGAGCTCTTTCACCATCTCGAGCTTCAGGACCTTTTCTATTATCTTTAAGACTGTATTCTTCTCATTGTAGACAGGCATGACGACCGACAGGATACCTTTTCGCATAATTCACATCCTTTAGATTAAAAAACTTTAGACTTCTCGGCCAAAATCTTTAGCAGTCCTTCGCTATCCGGGTTAATGACAACATCCGCTCCATGGAGAGGCCTTGTCATCTTCAATAATTTACCGAAAAACTCGTTATCCGTCAATAGCACTTCCAGCTTCTTTTTCTTCTTACGCTTAAAAATCTTGTAGATCGATGCGATGCCAAAGAGCGCAGGCCGGAGATCTACCCGCCTTATATCGAAATGATCTATAACTACAGGCCAGTTCAATCCCTTCTTCATGAATACTATGATCTGGTGTCCATTCCTGGCCACGCTCGTAGCGATCTGGTCCACTTTGTTATCGAACTTTTGCGTATCTATAAAATATCCCACTCTCACATGCCTTCCCCACCGCTTGAAGAATATCTTCTCATTATCGCTGAAGAGGTCCTGGTTATTCTCCAGCGCCTTGAAACTTACGTTCTCCTTGTGATATACGTACGCCGCCTTGGCGCGGGCCGTCTTATATCCGAGCTTCTGGGCTCTCTTGCAGTAATCCGTATCGTCAAAATATCCCACGTGGTAGATCTCGTCCAATAGCCCGACGCGCTTGATCACGTCTCTCGTCAGTACCATGCAGAATCCCCGGCATGTGTAGAGCTCCTGGATCTGCCGTTTGAGCGGTTTCAGAGTAAGAGCGTAATCTTCTATCGACTTATCTTCGGGATACTGCCCGGAGGTATTGCTCGATGGGTTCAATAACCCTATGGACGGGTTCGCCTCCATGACGTCTATCATCTCCTCGAGCCAGCCCGCGGCGGCTATGGTATCGTTATTCATGATACAGAGATACGGCGCATCGGATACGACGAGGCCCTGATTCACGGCCTTCACGAATCCGAGGTTCCTATCGTTACGTATCAATAGGAAATCCAGGTCCTTATTATCTTTAAGGCCGGCCAGATAATCTCGTGCGGGAGCATCGCTCCCGTTATCGATCACTATGAGCCTGTAAGGATACCCCGTATTCTTCACTATGGACTCGACGCATTCACGCGTTACTTCAGGCTGATTCCAGACAGGGATGATTATATCGCACTTACTCATCTTTTTTTACCAGCTCCCAATATTTTGCCCATTTAAAGAAATTGATGGACGCGAATAGGACTCCGAAGATAAGCCCGTAGGCTCCGTCTTTATATCCCTGTTTCTTCACATATGACTTCCAGAATACTTTGAACGTTCTTTTTATCAGCCCTTTTCTGATCTCACGTTCGCTCAAAACTCCATCGGTATCGAGCATCTTCTTTGCGGCGATCCCAGCGTATCTATTCTGTCTCTCTATAAATTGATTTATCGAATCGAACGGATAGTGGTCTATATCCGCGTCGATCATGCCGATGTTACCTTTGTAAACCGGCATCTCGTGGACATCGCCTTCATACTTTACATGCTTTTTATTTACCAGATTGGGTATATAGTGGTGGAATCCTCCGTGATCCATAGAATGGCCCAGGAAGAAGTTCCTTCTCCTGAATTTATAGATGACCGCGGCCCCATCCGTGGCGAGCATGGCGGCAAGCTTATCCCTAAAACCTTCTGTTACGACGTCATCGGCATCAATATGCAGGACCCAGTCATATTTGGCGTTTTCGTTGCCTACATTCCGTTCATCGGCAAAAGACCCGCTGAATTTATGCTCTATGACTCGCGCGCCCCTGGACTTCGCTATCTCGGCCGTTTTGTCAGTACTGAATCCGTCGACCAAGACTACATCATCCGCCCAGGTGATACTTTCAAGGCACCTGGCTATGCGCTTTTCTTCGTTCTTTGTGATGATCGCTACTGTGACTTTAATCTTTTCCATGCCCGCACTCGCACCCGCATTTTTCTTTTTTAGGTTCCGCCGTAAGCTCAGCATTGTATAGCATCTCTTTATATTTAACAAAGCTCATAAGCTGGTAGAGCCCCCCTGCCCATGAGATCGTAAATCCGAGAAGCCCGTCTTTAAATCCGCCCTTCTGGACATACCCTTTCAGGAATCTGCTGCACGCTTTTCGATACATCTTTATGAAATTCACATTGCGGCGCTCTTTAAACCATTTTTTCGCCTCGAGCGTCGTCTGGTTATTTATGCTGACGAAGAAATCATGGAAATCCCTGTATGAATAGTGAATGATATCTTTCTTGAGATGTCCGCATGACCCATCGATAAATATCCTCGGATGGACCTCGGCTTCTTCATATTTGAACGCATCTTTATCAAATAGGCGCACCTTTGGGGCAGGATACCAGCCGCTATGCCGTATCCACCTTTTACCGATAAAACTCTTGATGGGGATCGTATAGTGATTATCCTTCATCTCGGTCTTTAGCAGGATCGTGATCTCTTCAGCGAGTTCCGGGGTGACACGCTCATCTGCGTCAAGAGAAAGGACCCACTTATTCTTTGCCAGGCTATATGCGTAATTACGATGCCTGCCTTCATTGTCCATCTTTCTCGAGAAGACCTTACCGGTATGCTGCTTAGCGATGTTGACTGTATTATCTGTACTGGCATCGTCGAGCACAACTATCTCGTCTGCCCATGCGGCACTCCGCAGGCAGTCCGCTATATTATTTTCCTCGTTCTTCGTAATGACAACTATGGAAACAGGCGCTTTATCGGACATCTTAATAGTACCTCACTTTCGCTTTATGGATAAATGAAAGAGCCTCTAGTGATCTCTTGAACTTCTCTCCTCCTACAAATATTTCGCTGAAACGTTTCTTCTTTGTCAATACCCTGAATGTCGTATTTAAATAGAAATTGCCCTTATCTGAAGCCACCGTTATTATATTCGAATGAATAGGGATTTGCTCACCATTTTTTGTAAAGAACCATATCCAGTTACCTCCTCTGGCAAGCTTCAGGGAATCGGCTTCGAGCCTCTTCAGGATATTGGCGTCATACAGGTCGAGAATATAGGCGATCCTCCCGGGTTTGCCCCACCTGAATTCGAATATCTCCTTATTCCTTTTAAAGTCGTTATCAAATGTCCTGACTTTGCTGAACGATGAATTTTCCCTGTGATAAACATACGCGCCGCATGCCCTGACGCACTTATAGCCTTCCTTTACCGCTTTACGCGAAAAGTCCGTGTCCTCGAAATTACCCATCCCATACACTTCATCAAATAGCCCTACTTTGCTTATCAGGTCCCTTTTGATGAGCATGCAGAACCCTATTGCGGCGCCAAGCTCGACAGATTGTCCGGAATTCTGCCTGATCTTTTCGGCGTACAGAGCTACCGGCTCGCCATCTGCCGGCTTCTGGCCCAGGTTGTTGCTCGATGGATTGACAATCCCTATGTCGGTGGAGCTATTGGCTACAGCTATCATCTCTTCGAGCCAGCCCTTTGTGACCAGGGTGTCATTATTTAAAAGGCATAGAAGCGGCGCATCCGAGGCGCTCAGTCCCTGGTTAACAGCCTTAACGAAACCTTTGTTCTCTTCGTTTCGTATTAATTTTATAGGCAGAGCGGCGGACGCTTTTAGCGTTTCGAGATACTTTTTAGTCTCATCATCGCTTGCGTTATCTATTACTATGATCCCGTATTTGCCGGACGTATTCTTCTTTATCGAGTCGATACAGTCTTTTGTGAAAGCCGGCTGATTCCAGACCGGTATTATTATATCGCACTTCATATAGTCCATATTATAGTTTAGTTATAGCTAAATTGCATGATGTTTTTTTGCCATTTTTGATCATATCCGGAAGGTAACTTTATCGGTGGGTAGCGCTATTTATTATCTTCTAAAACTTACACATTGGCCAGAAATTGTTTAACCTGGTTATGGTTCCCGACTAGCATTGCTATGCACTTTTCATCCTCTCGCCTTATAATCACTCGAATAGTTCCTTCAACGCCGGCTTCATGATAGGGCTTTCTTAGCTGTTTATAAAAAAATCGTGGGGAGATTTTTTGCGCTTCATATAGATCGCACCCACTAGAATAATAAACAGTTAAAGACTCAAGTATCAGCCCTACTATTTTTTTCTGTTCATACCCAAGGCGCTCGAGGCTTCTGTTAAAAGAAGGCCTGTAATAAAGATACAGGGGCATTGGTTATGATTTCCCATTTTTTAAATTACCTATAAACTTTTTTGTCGCGCGCTTTTCTTTCCCAGCTTCCTTGGCGGCGAGGGTCTCTAATTTAGCATATTCCTCATCTGTAAAATGTCTCTCTTTTGTCTCTAGCGGAATAAGCTCTATTCCGTCCTTAGAAAACTCTACTTCAAACATAGACCCGCTTCTTAAGCCTAAAGCATCTGTGACCTTCTTAGGTATGGTTATTTGATTCTTAGCTGTCATCGTGATTGTCATCTTTCTCACCTCCCGCATGAAGTATACCACAAAGTAAGGAAATCGTCAAGGACGAAAGTCTGAATTACGGATATGCGCATCAATCAACCGTAGAGCACATTATCATTTCTTTATTTAATCAAAAATGATTAATTACAGAAATAGGGGTGCTCTAAGCGTCTAATCCTGTCAACAGGCTTTGGTCTTAGCCGTGGAATCGACTATCTGAGATATCTTATCAGCATCCCGATCGACGTCAACGCAATGGACTGCCGGGTGTTTTTTGGATAATTTTGAGCCGAGGCGGGGATCGTCAACGAAGACCAGGTCATAACGCTTAACCGCTTTCTTCCCCGCGTTAAAATATAAGGTCAGAGCGAATATCGCCGATGAAAAGATCCCGGGGACACTTCTCTCCCTTATGTTGGTATGTTTTATACCTAGAGGTTTCGTCAAATTCCACAGATAGACTATGTGCTGCCTTCTGGCGAGAAGCAGCAGTGCGCGCTTAAGGCTCTCACGATTCGAGTCCTTAGTCACGATGAATACGATCTTCAGCCTCCTGCCCCACTTCTCGTAAAATAGCTGCTTATTCTTCTCGTGCAGAGTTTTTCTTTCATTATCCTCGAATATAGCAGAAAAAGTCGTATCCTTCAGGTGTTCAACCACAACATCGTTAGCTCGCACGCATATGAAGCCGGCGCGCATAGCCCTGACCGAGAGATCGTCATCGTCATAATATCCGAGGCCATAGGCCTCATCCAGCCCTCCCACCTTTATTATAACAGTCCTCTTTATCAGGACACAGTAACCCCGGCAAAAATCGATCTCGATATACGGTTCACCTGGTTCACCTTTTGCCGTACCGGGATTGGAATCAAAACACGGGTTCACAAGACCGATATCACCTGCTGTCTCGACAACAGCTATCATTTTAGCAAGCCATCCGGACGTCTTTACGACCGTATCGTTATTCATTATACAGACGTAGGGGCTTGATGACAGCCCTATGCCCTGATTAACGGCCTTGACCCATCCGAGGTTCGTTTTGTTACTAATAAGCGCGACATTATTATTGGAACGCGCGAAGTTTTGGAGGAATATTCTCGTCTCATCGGCGCTCGCGTTATCTATCAGTATAAAACGATAGGGCGTATCAGACTTTGCGGCTATGCTGTCGATACAATTCTTAGTCAGGATAGTTTCGTTATAAACAGGTATTATGATATCGACGTAATTATCTTCCATCGCGGGCCTCTTTTATTCCTATAGCGGCAATGCGGCCTCTCTCAAACCAGTCGTAAGGCACCTTTAAAGGTGCCTTACAGATGCTGCCTGCCTTCGGCGAGGCGATCTTCATCACGCATGACTTGAGCAGTTTTGTAGTCATTTCCGTAAGGTGTCCGGCGTAACCATCGAAAAATACGATCGCGTCAAAGCGCTTGTCTCTCATTCTTTTGCGCATCCTCTCGACCAGCTTTCCGGATATGGTAAGGTCAAAGAGGAGCCGGGGGAGATTGAAATAGTCTATCCTGATATTCTGGTGCGGCGCCAGGTTTTTTGCCCTCACAGCGTCATCTATCGAGCTTCTTATCGCGTCTTTGCCTAAAGCGGAGTTGATCCATATATGTACCCATGACCACTCCCTGGCGAGACCATAGATATACTCCGCAAGCCTGGCTATCTTAAGCGCATCGAGAGTATCGAGCGAAAATAGCACGCCTATACGCAAGTGCTTCCCCCACTTCTTGTAGTATATATCGCGATTTCTTTTTACCACCTCTTCGCGGTTGCCCGCCTCATCAAAGGAGCCATGGATACGGTGATAAACGTAAGAATCTCTGATAGAGACGGATCTGTATCCCGCTTTATGAGCTCTTATCGAATAGTCCGTGTCATCGTAACCGCCTACACCATAGGATTCATCCAGGACGCCTATCTTGTCTATCAGTTCTCTCTTTACGAGCATACAGAAGCCCTGGCACTGGTTCATCTCCATATACTCACCCTTATAGCGCTCGAGCGTCGCGGCATGAGGGTCGACCGAAGCACCGTCGTGGCCGCCGCATTGAGGATTTATAAGACCGACGTCAGTATGGCTCTCGGCAAACTCCACCATGCGTTCAAGCCAGCCCGGCGCGGGAAGAGTATCGTTATTCATCATACACACATACGAGGCATCCGAGACCTTAAAGCCCTGATTGATCGCCTTGATATATCCTGCGTTATGCTCGTTCCTTATGAGCGTCGCCTTATCCGGATTATCCGAAGCAAATTTACCAAGATATTCTCTCGTATCCTTATCGCTCGCGTTATCGACCAGAATGAGCCTGTAGGGATAGCGCGTATTCTTCACTATATGCTCCAGACAATCTTTGGTGAAAGCAAGCTGGTTCCAGATGGGAATGATTATGTCGCACTTCATGCTGCCAGCCCTATCTTCTTCTTGAATTTAATGACATGCTTCTTTATCTTCCGCTCTACAGTATGGTCGATCTTTCTTCTTATTTTTACTGATAACGGGATCTTCTTCGACTCCTCGAGCACCTCTCTCAAGAAGAGATAATCTACGCCTTTTATCTTGGGGCTATCGGGAGATCTGGAATAATCGCTATGGCTCTTCATGAGGGAGAGGCCGTTCTCTTCGCAATATTTATACAGATCACTGCCCGGATGAGGGGTGAAGAAAGCGGGGCTGGCCCTATAAGGCTTGATCTTGCGTATCATGGCAAGCGTATCGAGCGCTTCCTCTTTAGTCTCTGTCGGGATCCCAAGCATATAATTTGCCCAGACACGGACGCCGTATCTCTTACATATTTCCGCGGCCTTATAATTCTGCTCGACCTTCGTCCCTTTCCTTAAGAAATTCAGGACTCTCTGGTTCCCGCTCTCAAATCCTATGAGAAACATCGCAAGGCCCGAACACGCCATCATCTTTACCATATCTTCATTCTTACATATTATATCGGCCCTGGACTGGCAAATAAAAGGCTGTTTGAATCCGTTTTTCCTATATTGACCGCAGAAATCCATCACCCATGCCCTGTCTTCGGTAAGGCAATCATCGTGGATCATGAGGCTCTGGAAATTCGATCTCTCACGCAGAAGTTTCAGCTCGTCTATGACATTCTTTACGCTTCGCCTTCTCACCACAGGCCCGAATATCATCCTCTCCGCAGGCTGGCAGAAACTGCAATTATAGATGCATCCTCTCCCGGCTATTATCGTCACAAAAGGTATGCGTAGAAAATGATCAATGGGCATTTCGCCTGCGGCGAATATCTCCCTGTCGGCGAACGGAAGCGCATCCAGGTCCGGCTTTACACCATGTATCACCCGATTCACGGCTTTTCCGGACTCTATGTCGCCGAGCAATTCGACAAAACTTATTTCACCCTCGCCGAGCACAATGTGATCTATGTCAGTATTGGCCTTCACCTCTTCAAGCGCAAGGTTAGGGTGTGGGCCACCGACAACTACTTTTATACGCTTATCTATTTCTTTTATGAGTTCTATAGCCCGCGTAACCGTTTCATAGTCGACACTCATCATCGTAATGCCGACTACCTGAGGCGCATAGGCCGTAACCTTGGCTTTAAATTCATCCCAGGACGAGAGCTGCCTTAAGTCTATGAAATTTACTTCATGGCCGGCTTTCTTTACGGATCCGGCTATCGAGGCCAGGCCATGATTTATCCAGATAAGCTTCAGCTTTTGACCGGAGCTATTAAATCCGGTTTCAGCAATACCGGCGAATACGAGTAATACTTTCATGGTGGTCATCCGTTTTTTGACAGAAACCGGCCGGCCGCCTCCAGCACTTCTTCGGCCTTTATAGACTTAAGGCATGACCGGTCTTCGCAGATCTTGTATTTGAACTTTTTATAACAGGGCCTGCAAAGGATATCGTTTTTTGATATCACGACATGACTTTTGGTCACAGGATACGGGCCGTATATCTTTTCATCTACCGGGCCGAATATCGATATGGTATTGAGCCCCAAACCTACCGCCATATGGAGCGGCCCGCCGTCATTCGTTATTATGAGCTTACATCTATTGATGAGGCCTAAAAAATGCCTCAGGGTAGTCTTGCCGCAAGCCATTATGGCTCTGTTCTTCATCTTCTTCTGGATATCATCGCATATCTCTATCTCGTGAGAGTCACCTAGTAACACTATCTTAGCGCCATAACGCTCAGCCAGGCCATCGCAGACCTTTGCGAATCCGGCGCGATCCCAGCGCCTGTGGCGCGCGTCTATCCCCCAGCTAGCGCCACAGCCCGGCACTACACCTATCAGCACGTCGTCATCGGCTACCCCTTGAGGCTTTAAGTAATCATCCGCCCAGGCGATATCTTTCTCCGTGATATAAACTTTTGGGCTTAATTTGAAACCCCGCGGGTCTATGCCCAGGAACTTCAGTATGTCGCAATAGTACTCTATAACGTGTTTTTCACTAAAACCGTCTATGTCTATCTTACCGGTAAGAAACTTGCCCCTCTTCCTGTAGTTAAACCCGTATCTCTTCCTGATACCGATCAGGCTGAGCAGTAAACTATATTGGTATCCCAGAGAAAGATCGATCGCGATATCAAATCTCTCCCGCTTTATGGCCTTCAAAAAATCCCATATTAATTTAAGACACTCTATCTTTGACTTCTCCCAAGAGGTTCTATAATCGTCCTTCTCATATACGAAAAATTTATCAATTTTCGGATTTGATCTTATGACCTCGTAAGATCTCTTATTGCAAACATAGCCCATGAAGCAATCCGGGTGTTTTTCCTTAAGGATCTCTATGAGAGGAGTGGAAAATATGACATCGCCAATGCCGAATGGATTAATTATAAGGATCTTTTTTTGGTTCATAAGCCGGTAGTCCTGGATACCCTGATAATGGCAAGGCTTGTGCCTATAGCAAACCAGAATAAGGTTGCCAGGTTCAGTGAATAGAGGTTGGTATCAAAGAAACTATGCACTAAGAATGCAAAGACACCTATGGATATGCCCCATAGAGCCGTTCGGAAAAAATCATCATTGATAACCTTCAGAGCTCTTATCACCGCTCGGAAATAAGCGCCAATCAGGAACAGAAACCCGGCCAGGCCGATGATTCCCGTATCCGCAGCCATCTGTAGATAACAGTTATGCGCGTAGCTTCCCTTTTTGTCTTTCCACTTGTCATTCCTATGCTTCTTAAAGTTAACAAAGAAAGTATTGAGTCCGTTACCTATAATGGGATGCCTGGCGAATATCTGCCAGGAAGTGCCCAGCATGCTGACTCTGTCGCTAAAGCTGCCTGTTGCGAATATATCGCGCGTCATTTCAGTCTTTATTACGATGGAAGCGAATAGGACTATCACCAGCAGTAATACTATCCATATTTTGCGTTTTGAAAACGCTATGTATAACATCGATATGCCTAACCCTATCCAGGCGCCCCTGGCCTTGGCCAGGAAAAAGAGATAGAATAGCGCCACCGATACAAAACCTGTCAAATACCTGAATCCGGACTTCTTCATGTCGAATACTGTGACGCAGGCAAGCGGTAAGAGCATCAAGAGTATCCATGCCGCCAGATCGTTCGGATACGGGAAAGACGCTGTGGGGTAACCTCTAAAAAATCCAACCTCGGCGAAAATCGGACGCATACTGAAAGACGGATAATTATGCAAAAAATCAACCTGGACTCCATAGTGTTGAACGTAGCCATCGAGCGTTATAAGCATGATGGAGAGGAAAGCTATTACCAGGAGATCCTTCAGACGCTCCTTGGTCCTTATGGTGTCCGCCATGACAACACATAGAAATACATATTTTAAAACTTTGGAAAAAAAAGCTTTTATACTTAGAGCCGGATAGGCAGTATTAATAAATGAGGGCAAGATAGCGATAACAAATATTGCCAAAGCTACGCCCAGCTCTATTTTTGCCGGATTCAGGTCTCTATTTAATAGTTTCTGCGCTATCCATACGGCAATGGCAAGCGTTATGCCGATCTCCGATATGGATTTTGAAAAAGGCGCGGCAAAGACTATCGCATAGAGACACCACTTAATAGTCTCATCAAAGATTATATTCAAGCGTTCTTTATTCAAATTTCTTCTTCCCCTTGTTTCTGCCAAACCTGCCCGTATCGACGTAAGCAAGCCGTACTCCTAGCGTCACCATCGAAATGGTAACGCACCCTATCAGTATGAGAGCTGATTTAAGCGGCAGCCTCTGCACTAAGAGAGCCGATAGCCCAAGCATTGTGCATATACCGTATATAGCTATAACCGTTCTTCTCTTCCTGAATCCCAGGAGAGCTATTCTATGCGACGAATGGTCACGGCCCCCCTGAAATACGGAGCGCCCCTCTATCGATCTCATGATAGTGACAAGCATTGTGTCGAATATAGGGTAAGCCAGTATAAGTATCGGCATAGCGAGTGACGTAGTAAGAAATCTTGTGCTCCAGCTTCCCATTACAGCGAGCGACGCCAGGACAAATCCCAGCACCAGGCTTCCCGTGTCCCCCATAAATATGCTTGCTTTAGGGAAGTTGTGCTTCAGGAAACCAAGGCCCGCGCCTGCAAGAGCAAACGCTACGATCGCGACGGATATCTGGTTGCTTGTGCACATAACAATTCCGAAAAATATCGAAGCTATAACAGCTATCCCTACCGACAAGCCGTTCATATTATCCAGAAGATTAAAGGCATTAGTGATCCCGACTATCCACAAATACGTAAACAAGGTATCGAGGTAATAGTTATGTAAAAATTCGACTCTGACCCCTGACTTGATCACTATCATCGCCGCAAGAACCTGACCGAGGAGTTTTACCTCGGGCATCATCCCCATCTTATCGTCCACAAGGCCGACGATCAGGAGAAATGTACATCCGATAATAATGCTTGTCAATTTAGCATCTAATGTAAAACCCACTGTCGTGAGAAGCCCGACTATAAATGAGACATAGATCGCTACACCTCCGAGAAGAGCCGTAGGATGAGCATGGACCTTATTGGTCTTGGGGTGGTCAAGATAGTTAAGGTTAATGGCTATATTTTTTACAACGGGCGTAATAATATAGGCAATGACCGTGGTGAGTATGAAAACTTCAACTACATTTTTTATTCGCAACATAAATTTACCTCAAATCTTACTTTTCAAAATACTTAATTATATTCATCAGCATCTCATCCAGGTCCACCTTCGGCTGGAAACCGATCAATTCCTTTATCTTCGTAATATCAGGAGCTCTGTGCCTCATGTCCTCAAAACCTTTTTCATAGGCCTTCTCATACGGAATATGCATGATAGGCGAATCGGATTTAGTGAGCTTCTTTATCTTCTCCGCAAGATCCTGTATCGAGATAGCGCCAGGATTACCGATATTGAATATTTCTCCTACTGCTTTCTGGTTATTCGCGAGCCCCGTTATCGCCCGGACCGCGTCTGAGACATAGGTAAAGCTTCTCGTCTGCTTCCCGTCCCCGTATATCGTTATCGGTTGGCCAAGCAACGCATGTTTGACAAAACGCGGCACCACCATGCCGTACATGCCGCTCTGGCGCGGGCCTACGGTATTGAAGAATCGCACAATAACTACCGGCAGTTTCTTCTCGCGCCAGTATGCGAGCGACAGGAATTCGTCCATCGCCTTGGCGCACGAGTAACTCCATCTCGATATAGTGGTGGGCCCCAGCACCCTATCGTCCTCTTCTTTAAATATCTTCTTCCCGGGCCTGTCCTTTCCGTATATCTCGGAGGTAGACGCTATTATCACTTTCTTCTTCCCTAGTGAATTTGCGAGCTCCAGGACAATCTCGGTGCCTTTCACATTCGTCTGCATCGATTCCAGGGGGTTATCTATTATATATTTAACGCCGACAGCCGCTGCCATGTGATAAACAACGTCACAGTTTTTTATCAACCGCTTCATCAGCTCTTCATTCATGATCGTATCTATATGGAATGAGAACTTGGGGTTTGATTTCAGATGCTCGATATTCTCCATGTTGCCGGTCGAGAGGTTATCGATAACGACAACCTCTTCGCCCTTTTTCAGAAGCTCTTCAACAAGATGCGAACCAATGAAGCCCGCTCCGCCTGTTATAAGAATTTTCATGTCACTCTCCCTGTTTTATTTTAAAAACACCCTTTATGCAGCTCGTTAAAAAACTTAGGCCTCCTCTGATCCAGTAAATCACCTCTTCCGGACTCCTCATCTTGCGAAGCATCCTGAAGACATAGGAAGGCCTGAAATAGAAATTGAGCAACATCTTCCTCTGGAGCGACATAAGTTCCCCTGAAGAGAAGTTCTCGGTACGCCACGACGGCTCTCTGCCGTAAAGTATGAAAGAGTCCCAGTTACTGGACTTTGAAATAAGCCCTTTCTCTTTCATCATTCTATAAAGCTCAGTACCGGGATACGGTACCACGATCGAGGGCATCACTATGTCCGGATTTATCCTGGCTAAAAGTCGTCTCGTCAGCCTTATATCATCCTTCGTTTCGGAAGGATGACTTCCTATGATCACATCCGCTTCCACTAGTTTTATTCCGGCTTCCTTAGCCCACATGAAAGCGTCTTCCACCTGTGACACGGTTATATTCTTTTTGATCAGTTCGAGAATGCGCGGGCTGCCCGACTCTACTCCAAAAGTAATGCCTGTGCACCCTGCTCCGGCAAGCATCTCGAGCATTTTTTTGGACAACGGCCAAACACGACCGTAGCAATTCCAGGTGATCTTTCGCCTGGCGAACTCATCACATATTTCATATAATCTTTCTTCCTTGAGCGTAAACGTATCGTCCATGACAGCAAAATGGTTAAAACCGAACTTTTCAACGCATTCGGTTATCTCTCCCTTGACGGAAACGGCCGATCTGAACCTTACCCCGCTGCCGATCGCGACATCGGAAGCGCAGAATATACACCTATTCGGACAACCGCGCGAAGTGATGATCTCTGTTATCTTAAGGAAACTACGGGAAAACCCACGATGCGACTGGCCTCTATACAAAGGAATGTTCAAAAGGCCTCTCGCGGGAAAGGGCAGCCTATCGAGATCTTTTATCGGGCCGCGTTTAACCGTAAACTGCGGAACCCCTCCCTTCCTGTAAACAATCCCCTCTATGTTCTCTACGCCGGCGCCTTGCGATATCCTGTCCGCCAATTCTATGATCGTGTCATCGCCTTCGCCTATAACCCCTATGTCAAAATACTTAAATTCATTAAGGCTCGCTTCGGGCAGCGCAGATATATGCGGGCCTCCTGTTATGACAACAACGTCCTTTAAATGCTTTTTAACGAGAGCGGCCACCTTGTTGGCGCTTATGATAGTGGGGGTGTAACAGCTTATGGCGACTATTAAAGGAGAAAGATCTTTTATCCGCCTTTCGAACACACTTTCATCGAAAGGTTCCACTTCAAAGTCCCATATCCGGACGTCATAACCTCTATTCAGTAATCCCGCGGCCATGCCGGCTATATTGAGAGGGAACTGAGTCGCGATAAAAGACGTTCCCTTCATAATAGTCGGCGGCCTTATAAAAAGTATCTTATGTTTCATCTGCTATTGTATGTTCACTTTCTCTTTAACCAGAAATAGCGGCCGTTTTTTAGACTGCTCATATATCCTCGCTATATATTCACCCAGTATTCCTATCGTGATCAGCTGAACGCCGCCCAGAAACAGTATAAGCACGGTAATGGTCGTCGTTCCGTATATAGGCATTCTTTTGAAACATAAAAGCAATATCAGCAGAAAGGCAAAACCGGAAACAACAAAACCCGATATGGCCGCAAGCCTTAGCGGAATATATGAGAATGACACAAGGCCGTCCAGAGCAAGCCTGAAGAGCTTCAGGAATGAGTACTTAGTCTTTCCGCCGAACCTTTCCTGTCTGTCGTATTCGACGCCTATCTGATCATACCCGACCCAGCTGCGCAGTCCCCGCATGAAAGGGTCGGACTCAGGCATCGATGACAGGATCTTTACAATGCTCTTATCCATAAGGCAGAAATCGCCGGCGTCCAGGGGCATATCCGTATTCGCCATGATCTTGAGCAGCCTGTAGAACGTAGCGTACAGAAATCTCAGCAAAAGCCCCTCTTTTCTCGTCTTTCTGATAGCATAAACGACATGGTATCCTTCCTTCCAGCTGGCTATCATGTCGATCACCACCTCCGGGGGGTCCTGAAGATCCGCATCCATGATAGCGACCGCGTCACCGGATGCGAATTCAATGCCGGCCCGGATCGCCATCTGATGGCCGAAATTCCGCGACAGATCCACAACTTTCACCTGTTTGTCCGATACGCCCAGCGCCTTCAGCATCGAAAAAGAAGAGTCACTGCTGCCGTCATTAACGAATACCAGCTCGAGTTTCGTGGAAAGCTCTTTACCTATTTTGATAAGTCTCGAGTACAACTCGTTTATGTTGTCTTTCTCATTACAAATAGGTATAACAACAGAAAGTAGCTTTAGCTCCCGAGCCATGTGTGCCTCCGTCATTTTTATGCTGACTTCATCCTCTTTCTGACAATAAGCGCCAATCCTGAAATACCACCCAGAATCGTTGAAACCGACAGTATCATATAAGTGACTATGGCCCTCGCCAGAAACCATGGCGACTCTCTCTTAATAACCAACACGAAGAAGTTCCGGTTAAGATAAAAGAAGGCGGCGAAGATACAGGCCCAGAGAGCGTAAAGCTTAAATACGACACATAACGGTAGTGATACAATCGAGATAAATCCTAATAGCCGTCCCGCTCCTCCGGATACCGATGTGCAATGATTATCAAATTTTCGATACTCGTCAAACATCTCGACCCACTTCATGGTAGAATAATAATCCGTATAGAGCGCCTTTTTGAATGAGTTGATCTTGACCCTGACAACGAGATCAGGATAAAAATATATCGCGCACTGTTCTCTCAGTGCATAGCTGAATTTGACATACTCCACGGTAGCCCCTCTTATGGACTCATCGAATCCGCCGCACTTGAGAAGAGCCTCTTTTCTGATACCACCAACCGCCGGCGTGAATACAGTCGAAACATTCTCTCTGGGAAGCCACGAATTGAACATTATAGCCTTATATTTTGGAAAGAAACCCTCATTTTGAGGAGTAATATCAAGATGGCCTATGAACGCCTTCACATCTTCATTCTCGAAATACTTTTTGGCTTTCGATATGGTATCGGGAAAGACGATAACGTCGGAATCCAGATACAGGAGCGAATCGAACCTGGCAATTTTCGCTCCGGTGTTCCTGGCTACCGCCGCGCCGCCATTCTTTTCCAAACGTATACAGCGGGCAAAATCGTAGGCCTCAACTACTCTTTCTATCGCGCGATCGGCCGAGCCATCGTCCACGATTATGGCCTCAAACACAAAATCGATACCTTCGCTCTTTTTGATCGATTCAAGAAGGCTTTTGACCTCATCCGGATTATTATAAGCCGGCGCTATGATCGATATCATCCTACTTCTTCCTGCAGTATACGAGATACGAATAACCGATATCGGCGTTCAAAAATGCCTTTTCAATGAAGAGAATGGCTTCATAAAACCTGGATGCTACAGGATAGAGCGCCTTCCATATGCCCGGAAACTTCAGGATACCGCTATCTTTTGTCCTGGATGCCGCATCATCATTACGCTTATTTCGTTCATAAAATCCCCTGAACAGAAGATGCTGACAAATTAGGTGCACAGGCAGCAACCCGAAACTCCAGAATATGACAGGGGTAAGGCCGGCCTTCTCCAGCTTTTCCTTAAGATCTTTCTTTTCATATCGTCTTAAATGACCGTAATGCTTGTCCGCTTTAGAATAAAGCCGCTGTTTAGCCGGCACCGATATGAAAAAAGCGCCGCCATCCTTTAACAGATCGCCCGAGATATGTTTCAGCAGCTTCTGATCCTCCCCGACATGCTCCAGGACCTCAAACATAAAGACGGCATCGAACTTATCCTTCAAGCTATCGATCGTCTGATTTTTTACCGATATGAGCTCCGATGACCTGAATCGTCCGGACGCTATCCTGATCGCCTCTTCTGAAGTATCGATGCCGACTGCCCTGAAACCGCGTTTTTCAAGTTCGGACAAAAATATGCCGGTACCGCAACCTATCTCGCAACAGCAGGTTCCCGTCGATAATCCCGCGCGGGCAAGCATACGATCAAGAAGCCGGTATTTTGACCAATCGGTCGGTGTTGTATAGCGTTCCTGCTCCGTCAACATAGCTTATTATTTTCCAATGCTTATTTAATTCAGAAACTCTTTGCGAAACATGAAAAGGAACGTATTAATAGCGTCCCGTTTCCTGCCGCGCGCCAGGTGAGACAGCAACCTAAAAGACTCTTTTTTATTCTTAAATGAGAGCTTTAGCATATCGCATATGAACGCCGGATTCAACATGTATCCCAGGGCGCTGGTCTTATTATATTTCTGCATATCCTCGAACTCTCTTTTAAGCTCATCTCCCGTAAGAGTCGCCGTCATCACCGGAGATTCCATAGTCTGCCAGTTTATGGGCGCCGTGGGATCGATCCATCTGTTCTTCACCGCAACATCATATAGCTCAGTGCCCGGAAACGGTGTTGAAAAGAAACACCCGAGGAACGCCGGCTTGATCTGGTCAAGAAGCGCCCTCGTCATCGCGATATCTTCCCTGGTTTCGCCGGGAGATCCAACCATGACCGTAGCGACCGGACGGATGCCATGCCTTTTGCATATTTCGAACGCCCGCTTAGTCTCATCCAGCTTTATCCCCTTATGGAGGCTGTCCAATACCCGTTGCGAACCTGATTCGACTCCAAAATCTATCTGGACACAACCCGATGAGCGCATAGACCGGGCCATAACGTCAGTAAATGTGTCTACGCGTGCCTGGCAGGCCCATGTAAGATCAAGCTTGCGCGCATTAAGTCCGTCGCAAAATTCCACAACACGCTTTTCTTTGATAGAAAAAGTATCGTCGATTATCCAAAGGCCCTCTATGTCGTATATTTTTTTAAGCCACTCCACCTCATCCAGCACCCTGGATATGCCAAATTCTCTGACGACCCTGCCATGCACCGCCCTGCAGCAGAACGTGCATCGGGCGGGACATCCTCTTGCCGTCATAACGAGTCCGCACCTAAGCCAAAGCCCGCGGATCGCATAAGTCCTTCTGGCAAACCTGCGGCTATCAATGAGGTGATATGCCGGAAATGGTAAGGCGTCAAGGTTAGTGATAAAAGGCCTTTGGCCGGTCAGGATCGGAAAGCCATCCTTGACATGCGCTATGCCTTTTATGCCGCTAATATCGGCGTCGCTACACATCGCATTAGCCAACTCAAGCATCGTATTCTCGCCCTCACCTACACAGACAACGTCCGCCCCCCATGAAAGAGCATCACCATACATAAGCGTCGGGTGTACGCCTCCTGCGATGATCTTTATATCCTTAAATTTACTTTTTATGAACCCTATCAGGCCTTTTGATATCTCAGCCTGAGGAGTCATAAACGTTATGCCGATAGCGTCCGGCAAGTATCCGCTGATCTCCCTCTCCGCCAATATATTTCTTGCCTCTTCATCCATCATGTAAGGTATCTCTAATACCTTCACTTCATGTCCGTTATGTTCCAGGACCGCTGCGATATACAAAATGCCGAAAGGCGGCTGTGTAAGACGTTCGGGATTGATAAATAGAAATCTCATGCTATCTTCTCTTTTGCGTTCTTTAGCGCCGAGGATATAAATACCCATATCGTGTAGACACAGAACGACATAATTATGTATAGGAATGGCCTCATGGGAGCGCCGTAGCGAGGCCCTATTGTTAGAAAAAGTATCCCGTGAAAGAACGTATAAAACATTATGACAAGAAGCGCTAGCACCTTTAGATATGTCTTTCTCTTAGAAAAAATAAATACAAAAAAGCTGGCAAAGAGGATCAGTATGCTGTAGAACTCCAATTTTGACGCGTACCTATTGGGGCATTGCGAACTGTTCATAAGGAATACGGGATCAAAACTGCCAAACTTCGGCCAGAGATAAAGATTTCGCAAGCGCTTTGGCACTATCCGGCCATACGCTATCAGGATATCTTTTGGCTTTGCAAGGACTGCCCTGACGCTTCCGCCAAAATCTGTTACAGGATCCCTCATGCCAAGCTCGATGAGTCTTTTGTTGCTGGGAACCATCTGTTCTCCCCATGCCGCGGAACCGCACGCCCATAAAAGCGAACCTGTCCTGTAGACAAGAACGAACTTATGCGTATTTATGTAATTTACACAGGTGATGGGGGCTATCGCCAGAAACGTGATCATGACAAATAAAGCCGCATCGCGCAATCTCTTCATTATAAGGCCCCTGCCGTACACTCTGCCCCAAATAGCGATCCACGGTAACGCAAAGATAATAAGCACTAAGCCGAGCATCCTCATGATAGTCGCGAGGGCTAGTGAAATACCTGCCAAAAGCAAAAACGCGATTGCTTTCAAATCTTTAGCGCACTCTCTATAAAATAGAAGAAAAAGGATCGTCAATGTGATAAGCGGTATATAAAGCGCTTCTGTATTCAAAGTAGCCGTAAGATGGATCAGGGCTGTATCCGACGCGGCGCCGAGAGCGGCAAGAAAAGAAACCGCGACACTACCGGTTATTCTTTTTGACAATACGAATACGGCGCAACACAACAAGGCCCCTATGGCAGACTGGACGATGCCGATAGCCATGTAACTATGGCCAAAGACCTTATATACGGCCGATATCAGCACCGAATAAAATAACATCCACTGATGCGGTGATTCTCTCAGGAAACTCATCGGATCAGCAGCTCCTTTTAATCCCCACGCATTGTATGCGTCTCCGTCATCGCTGGCCAGTGGATACCTGGGCCCCTCGATCCTTAAGAGATTGATCAAAAAGACCACCCTCGCCACAAACGCCAGGATAAATATCAACTTCAAAAGTCTGTCCTCTCTTGACAGCCACTTCACTGCGCGCGCGAATGCGTCTCTTATCCCGGGAATTGGATTTTTTTGGATCATGACGCATAGCGATATTATGAGAGCAGTATCCAGAGCGATAGCCGTGCCAATATGACCGCATCGATAATAGAAGAATATCGCATATAGCGCTAATAATGATACCGGCAGGAAAGCTATCTTTCCTAAAACCGTAACGCTCTCTCTTTTTAAAAACATGGATACGATAATATAAGCACCCCACACAACTATGCACGACGTCACCACGAACACAAATATGTTTATATATAACACGTAGACGCCGGAGATCCGTACTCCCGCCCATACCTGTTTCTGAGTGTCAAGCATGGCAGGGTACATGTCCAATAAAAATCCCAGAATTATCCCGTATGCGCACGCTTTCTTCCAGGGTTCACGCGCCACATATCGCAGGGCCGCTATAAAGATGAGCGTAAGCGCCCATTGATAGGCAGGCAGTATGATGTCCCTGAATATGAGCTTGATGCTGAAGATATCGGCGTACGGCGATCCCTGCAATAATAAAAAGACGATCGAATAAACGATCCCCACTACCGACACTACCAATGACCTGTGGGAAATTTTTCCGGATATAACCATCATCGCTCCTTTACCGCCACCGCAAAGACACTGACCCCAAAAGGAAAACCTGTCGTTATGCTGATCCCATTCTCTATCTTCAGGAGGCGCGTCAGGAATGTATTTACCCCGGGATTGACACTGTAGAATTGGTCTTTCTTATCACGTTTCTTACTGAAGAATAATCTCTGGAATATCCTTACTACACTTGTCGGAAAGAACAGGCTGAAATTCCAGTAAGATCCCCTGCATACTCGAAAATTAGCTTCTTTTAAGAGCCGCGTGAGTCCGGGCCTGGAGTACCGCCTGCAATGATGGTTGACCTCATCGTGTTCGCTCCATAAAAAACCGAAGGCAGGAACAAAGACGATCAACCTGCCGCCTGTTTTCAACACTCTATTCCATTCGGCCAACGCACGGGAATCTTCCCTGATATGCTCCAGAACATCCGATATTATCACCACGTCGAATTTATCATTGCCAAATCCAAGCCTGGCCCCGTCCATTACGAACGATAGGCCTTCGTTCCTTTCTCTGCAAAGGCCTATCGCCTTTTCGCTTATATCCACACCATAAAGGTCGTCATATCCGCATGCCTTCAAATCCTTAAGAAGAGCGCCTCCCGAACATCCTACATCCAGTATCCTGGAACTTTTATCGAAAGCGCCTACTATGCGGGTTATGATATCCCTGCGCCCCGCAAACCACCAGTAATCTTCCTCGATACGATGGCATTTAGTTTCGTAAGCTTTATCCATAGCGGTTCACCTCTTCCTGCCGATCATAACGAAAAACCCGCCTTCGTTCTTCCCGGTTAAAAGCAACTGAGCCTGAACGCAAAAATGGTCAAACCGGCTACCCTTCGGATTAGGCTTAAAGAGCTTCTCATCCTGATGAAAACCGGACAAGGCTCGTGACTTCGGTATGCTGTTTACGAAATCAAATCCCGTATCGTCAAACCACCTCATAACCTCGCCGATCGTATGCTTCGATTCATGCGGATTTTTATACTGATCCATGAACCAGGTAAACTTTTTCAGATCCCCGATACTTGATTTTCTGAGGTATGGATCTAAAAACGTCAACCTGTCTCCTAAAAGATTGAACACGATTCGTCTCGCGTCAGTCGTAAGCCGTCCGTACTTATTGTAGAGGCCTATTATAATATACCCGCCCTTCCTGACGAGCCTCGCTATCGACTTAAAACCGCCGAATGGGTCACTCGTATGATGGAGAACTCCATTGGATATGACAAGTGAGAAGCTCTCTTTTTTGAATATCGGACTAAAAAGATTCATCTGATAAAAACCCGTTCTATCTATCCTGTTCTTCTCCCTGAAATCATTTGCGAGTTTCAATGAGTTAAAACACATATCCGCTCCGAAAAGAAATCTGTGCGCGATGCCCAGGTAGTTTGTGAGCTGGCCTGTACCGCAGCCTACCTCGAGGACACGGGTATTGAAAGGTATCTGCTCGTTCAACAGCCGCGCAAATATGCCACTCTCGGCCTTTTCAATTAAATCCCCTGTCGTCTCCATCTTCTCGTAATTCGGGAACGGCGTCTTTTCGTAGAAAGACTTAACGACATGTGTCACATCGCGCTTTGAGGAATCCCATTCATTGGGCCAGAATAAAAGAGGTATCCCGGATTCTGTTGAAAAAGTATTCTTGCAGCCGGCACAGGTTATCGTATCACCGCACACGGCGAGATCCTTGCCGCATGCCGGGCACACAAATATCTCCAGGTGATCGATCATGTGTTTTAGTAACAGTCCGGTCATAGAAGAACCTCGTCATTGATGATATAATCCTTTATCTCCTTCGCCAGCGCATCAGCTATGACTTCATTTCCCAACGCTGTGAGATGAGCCGTATCGTAAAAAACATCATCCGGTGTAAAGTTCGTCAATGCGATATGAAAATCCACGACCGGGACGGACATCTCTCTGCCTATCTCATCCAATATATCGCGCGTTCGAGAATGCAGGTAGTAATAGGCATCCTCCCTCGCCACAGGCGCACCCGCCTCAAGCTTCTGCGCAATACTCCGCACCAGATCTTTGTCAAATGACATGTCATAGCCTTTAATGTATGCCCCTTGCTTTGCCAGAATGATCCCGATATTATTCTTCTTCGCGAGAGCAACTATCTTCCTCACGCTCTCTGAATAATTCGACAGTGAATTTCTCATGTCCGATATATTGTATATTTTCCTGATGTATAAACATCTCTTCTCCAGGACTATCGCGAATAAAAGGCTCTTGTTATATAATAAACTCAGCAGGCGAGGTACCGCTCTGAAGATCTTGGCGACAGGGCCTAAACTGTCGAGGCTGTGATAATCGTTAAAGGCTTCACAGAACGTTACCATATCCGGCTGATATTTTAAAATATCATACTTTAACAAGCTAAGCAGGGCCGCGGATGAACTGCCCATGAAGCCTGCGTTTATTACCTCTGCCTTTACAGGGAGATTGAAGGAGCTAAGTTTTCGCTGTAAAACCGAAGGGTAATCTTTACCGTCTTCCACCTCAAGCCCCTCGGTCGTCGACCCTCCCATGCAAAATATTCTATAAATACCTTTTGGTTTTATCTTCGAGAATTCGTTCCCTCTAAAACCCAGGCTGTTTATCCTGATCTTAAAATTATGAAAACCATAGTGCTGTTTGTAAACACCGGGCACAGATTTATAATATACGACATCTCCCGATGTAGTCACTACGCGATGCTTTACTGTGTCGTATACCACTATCCTATCTTTTCCCGCTGCCATCATATTTTCTCCCGCTGCCACGTTCGCCGATGCGGCGGTCACTCTACCTGTAGTGCTGCTTG
The DNA here is from genome assembly GCA_018823705.1 of Candidatus Omnitrophota bacterium. Taxonomy (GTDB): domain Bacteria; phylum Omnitrophota; class Gorgyraeia; order 2-01-FULL-45-10; family 2-01-FULL-45-10; genus CAIMPC01. The sequence continues at coordinate 33,895 of JAHJHP010000009.1, forward strand.
CAAAACCATACGTAAGAAAATGCGGCTTATGATATTTTATCGAAAAATATACCCTGCTTCCTAATTCAAGCGATAATAGCAGTAACAGCGCGGGAATTATGGAAAATAACGCTATCTTTATCATTGAATATTTTCTCTTCATATAAAATAATTTCCTTGTTCGTATTATTTTATTGTCTTACCGGCTATCAAATCACCGTACAATAACCCTATATCCTTTGCGAGCCGCTCCTTTGAAAATCTGTTTATGACAAAACCCCTGCCCTTAGCGCCAAGCTCGGTCCTTAATTTATCGTCCATTAGAAGCGATGTGAGCCTATCTGAAAGAGATGCCGCGTCCCCGGATTTAACAAGTAGCCCATTCATCCCGTCCTCGATAAGGTCTCTAACGCCACCGACATCCGTGGATATCACCGCTCTTCCGGACGCCATCGCCTCTATTAAAGAGACTGGAGTGCCTTCGTTCAGAGATGTCAATGCGACCACATCCAGGTCCGCATAGACCGGCGCCAGATCCTCGATCCATCCGGTTAATATCAACCGATCCTTAATACCGAGTTTTTCGGCATAATCCTCTATATTGCCTCTCATCTCACCATCGCCGACCACTACGAACTTTACGCGTGGCCATAAAGGAGAGTTTTTCATCTCAGCCGCCGCCTCAAGGAACATCCTATGGTTCTTTATCGGCACAAGCCTGCCGACTATGCCCACGAGCAGCGTATCCGGCGAAACACCGAGGCGCTTCCTGAATGAACCCTTTTCGGATTCACAAGCCGCAAATCTGTCAAGCTCAAGCCCAAGCGGTATAACGACGCTTTTAGACTCGCTTACCACTTTAAGTCGATTCACTATATCAGCCCTGACACGCTCGCTTACCATGATCACTTTATCTGTGAATAACGCCAGGAGCTTTTCTATCAATACGAATATATTTGCCTTAACCGGATTGAAATAACCGTCAAAGACGTGGCCGTGGAAAGTGTGAACCTTTACAGGCACTCCTGCGATGATAGCTGCAAACCTTCCGAGCGTACCCGCTTTAGCCATGTGGGTATGAACGATATCGGGCCTTTCTTTCCTGATCAGCCGATAGATATCACGAAACGCCCTAAAATCATTCTTGATTGATATCTCTCTCGTAAGTCCGGGGATAACTATGGGATCGATCCCTTTGCTTCTTGCAAAATCCGCCATGTCCCCCTCAGACTCGCTAACGCTTCCCGTAACCAGGATGTTCTTATAAACACCCCCGTCATTTAAAGAGCTGGATAGCAGTATCGCGTGTATAGCCGGCCCGCCTATATTGAGCCTTGTTATTATCCTTAGCACCTTGACCATTTTAACCTGACCTATATCCTTTTATTGATAAGCCTGGATATGTAGGAATAAGAATATATTGAAGCAAAATGTTTGATCACACCCTTCTTGACAAGATAAATCACAAATAATGCGGCACAAAACAATGATATGGGTATGTAATTGACTTCACCGAGTGTAAGGAGGCCTATGAAAATATGGCATAGTAAAATTGATATGGCGGACGCCAGTATAAAATATCGCGCCTTACCTCTGCACGCCGAGTAGCTCGATATAAACAGGCGCCGGCTGTCTGAATTGTGTATAATCTCTCCGGATATGCGGTATATGCTCCGCGCAGAGCCGGCAAAGATCTTGAAGAAGAGGCTTGCAATAAAACAGCTATACAGGTCCCTGGTCGCCTTATAACACAAACTCTCTTCCATGAACGCATCGCATTGCATCTACTTATCTCCGGTACTTATGATTTTACGTACGCTGAATTGGAGTAAATATTTTTTCGTTTTTAACCCTACGGTGGTCCCAACCCGTATGGGAGTGCCCGAGCCCGCAAGAACAGCATAGACATCGCCTTTTCTTTCGTATGATAACAAATCCACCTGAATGGACATGATAATAGCTGTAACGCTTGCGTCTGAGCTGAAGAACAGTTTCTCGCCGTTCTTGGATGTATAAACAACCGCTCCGGGCCGCCGCTCTTCCTTTTTAATCGAAACTTTTTCGACCCTGGCTACGACAAGTCCGTCATCATTGTATGCCTCGTCGCCCTCTTTCACAAGATCGGCCAGGTAAGGAGGAAGTTCTGCTACCGCAATGCAGCGTGTGTGCAAAATTTTTACATTGACCCATGATGGATCTTCGGCCATCCGGATCCATTTATACACAAAGAATATGGACAGTACCAGCATCAGAATAACAAACAGGTCAAAAACGTTTATCATCCCGAACAACTTTCCCTTTTTATCGATAAATTTCATGTTTAACCTCGTTTGTTGATGGTCTCATATATACTTTCTGAGCTTATAGTAAAATATCGCCGCATATTCCTGAATTATACCCTCGATCTGTTTAAACGTAACACGAGGGCCTTTCGCATAATATTCGCTCTCCTCGACCGGAATATAGAGAACTTTGGAATCGCTTAGATATTTATCGCACAGAAACTTCAGTCTCAGCATGTGATAGGGAGAGCTTATCACTATGATCTTCTTCCATCCGTTCTTTCCCGCAAGATCCTTAAGGTGTAGAATCATTTCATACGTATTATGCGATGCATCATCTATGCTGATAGCTTGATTGCTTACTCCCATGTTAACGGAGAGCGCTTTCATAACATGGGCTTCCTGCATCAAATATTTGTATCCACTTGAATACAGGATATGATCCGCAAAATGCTGATTATACAGCTTCACCGCCGTCTCTACACGCTCCTGATACCCCTGGCCTACTTTACCTGATTCTCCCACACCGCCTCCCAGGGCGATTATGACATCTGAGCGCTGGGGCACGCTCGAGATCTGCAGTGGTTTTGCAATGAACCATATGAATGGAGAGTGGAACATCACAACGTAAATAATGCCAAAGGCTATCACGACAGGCATGAGCCTGTTCTTCGTCCGCTTATAGAGTCGTGACAGGTTCACCTTCCAGTTTGTCTCTCTTTGTTCCGCCTTTTTACGCTCAACGACCTCTATCAGCGATGACATCTGTTCGATCCTGGTCGACCAGGAATTTTTCTTAGCCGCATCGATCGCAAGCGCCGCCTCTTCTTCTCCGGCAGGACGGTCTATCGCCTGTCTTACATTTTTGGAAAAATCATCCCGTGAGCCGGATATCCTGATTATACCGTTGTTTTCTTTATTGAATTTTCTCACTTCAGGAAGATCCGTTGAAACAACCGTCTTACCTACCGCAAGATATTCATTGAGCTTGGTCGGATACACATTTTTTGTGTACTCTGTCAGCTTATACGGAATCAGCGCGACATCAAATTCCTTTACATACATCGGCAGCTCTTCCGCCTTCTTCTGTCCCAAAAAAAAGACGTTGGGCAGATCCCCCAGCATCTTGATATCGGACTGAATCGGTCCGCAAAAGACAAACGATACGTCTCGGTTTGCTTTCGCGATATGCCGCACAAGCTCAAAGTCTATCCATTTATGGATCCCGCCGATATATCCGGCTATTGGCCTTATAATTTTTTTTATGTCGGACGGCGTCGGATGTGTCCCGTGAAGAACACCCTTGAACTTTTCAATATCGACACCGAAAGGAAAATAGTGCACTTTGTCGTCATGCCGCGAACAATGCTTAAAAAGCGCTTCGCTTGTAACGAAAACAAGATCTGCTTTGTTTATTAGAAGGCTTTCCGTCTCCCTTATCTTCCTTGCATCACGAGAGCTCGCCTGAAATGAGTCTATGCAGTAATACACCAGGACCTTCGGCTCTATCTTCTCTATGAGGTCAAGGCTAAGGCCCGTAGGAAGAAATGCCCATACTATCGGCTCGGAAAAACCCACTGTCCTCAGCCACTTAAAAAGGACGGAGAACATCAGCTTTTTATTTATGAATCTGGCTATCCTCAAATACGGGAACGGCAGCACAAGCGGAGAGTACACATATAGCCCGTCCTCTATCTTTCTGATGCCGTGAAGTCCCCTTTTCCAGTTGGCGATGCGCCTCTTGATCCTTCCGAGATCTCTTATCCGTGGGGCACGCACACCGGTATTCTCAATGAAAAGGACTCTGTTACCGTTCCTGGCAAACCGCGTCATTATCTCCTGATGGCCCTGCCACAAGAAATCCCAATCGATACTGGATACGCAAATTATATCCTGGTTCTTAAGCATGTTCCTCTCCGTTATCTGAAGGAAGTATTATATTATATAATGGGCGGTATTACAATACAGAAGGCGCAGAAAGGTGGGATTTCATATCTTTAACAATCCGCTGACAAAACCAGCCAAAGCGCCCTTTGCCCTGTTTAAATATCGCTTATCCATACCCATAAAACCTCTGACGATATTATTCATGAGTATACCAAAAAGCGCCCAATAGCAAAGAGGCAGCGACAATTCCGGGTTCTTACGCACAAAGTATAATCTATTTACAAATTCCATCTTTCCCAACGTGAAGCTGAAGTCCGGATCTTCTAACTTATTAAGATGTAAGACTTTAGCTCCGGATACGACATACATCTTATACTTCTTACTTACCCTGTAACTGAAGTCGACGTCCTCATAACGCGAATAACCGGAGAACCATTCATCGAAAAAGAATTCACTAAATACCTCTCTACGGTAAACCATAGCGCACCCCGCAAGCCAATCCGCCGGCAAGGTTTCATTCACAAATGAGACCTTGCCCTGAAATCCCGAGCGAAGTATCTTGTTGGGCTTGTTTGTATTGACAAAAAAGAAGCGCTCGAAAAATGTCGGGGCCTTATATATCTCGCTCACCAGATTAAATGATGCGCCGCCGACCTCCGCCAACGCGCCCTCCCAAAACTTCATCATGTTTCTTAGGCATCCCTCTTCGAGAATAATATCATCGTCGAAGAACGCGATAAGCGTCACGTCTTTAATAAGATGCCGTATACCCGCATTCCTTTGGACAGTCAATGATGGGGGGAATATTCTCAGGTATTCCACTTTAAAGCCTCGAAAATTATCGATGAGATCCTTGATAGGAGCAGCGCCGCCGTCTACAACAACTACTCTATCCGGATGGTAATCCTGTTCCGAAATGCTTTTTAAGGCGCGTATAAGGTCGTCCGGCCTGTCTTTTGTAGGTATGATTATCCCCAGCTTCTCTTCCCGTGGCATTAACTTATCCTTTCAATGCGGTTCGAACATTTACTATAAAACCTTTCATTATAAGGCCGGGTGTATGCCACACGTTGAACATATAACCGCAGGAGCATCCCGGGCATTTTTTATAAAACATCTTTTTCTTAGCGCTCCTGTATCGATCGGTCTTTTTCAGGCGGCCGAACGGCATCTCCCTCAGGTTACCGAACGTCCCCATAGAAAGACACCCTCCAAATACATTGCCATACGGGTCTACATATATCCTGTCCTGTGAAACAACGCAGGGTATATTCTCCTGACGCGGATCTGTGAAATATCTGGCTATAAAATCTACGCCCGGGTAGTTCAGGATGAGCGAATGGGGCTTCCGGACCATCTCGTTTTTTACATATTCAAGCAACGCTGCAAGCCGCTTCATGTCCTCTGAACCATATATCCATAACCTCTGCTCATTCTCCGGCAGGTTAAATATCGCGGATGTCTTGTCCAGTGGACATATCGCGACAGGTAGCCCGATCGACTCCGCGAACTCCTTCACATCCCTGAAAAGATCTATATTCTCTTTCATCAGTGTAAAGTTAATGTAGGCGTCTATCCCTCGTGTCTTCTTTGCTTCCGCAATCGCCGCGGCCGCGCTTTGCAACTTCTTAAATGAGCCAGGCGCCCCTCTTATCTTCTCATAGCGCTCACCCAGAGCATCTATCGACAACGCCACGGACCTCAGGCCGGCATCGATCATGCCGCATAGCGTACCGCTATCAAGAAGCATGCCGTTTGTAGTCATCCCGACAGTAAACCCTTTTATGGCGCAATAAGAGATCAGATCCTTAAGATCCCCGCGCAGCAGCGGCTCACCTCCTGTAAAATGTATATTCCTGAAACCATTCTTCTGTAAATCGTCCACTATCTTCTTCCAACCCGCAAGGTTCAGCTCCTCGCCCGGCTTCTCTCTCCACTGCTTACACATTAAGCACTTCAGGTTGCAGCGGTTAGTAATCATTATATTGCAGGAGCTTGGCTTGATTTCGAAAACGTGATAGAGCGCCGGCATAGCGCATAATAACCCTGTCTTCGCAACGTCAGGCATATATTTTAAAATAAGTTTCCTGAGACGCCTAAATATCATCCGCTGGCCTCGTATATGAAGAATTTGATCGAGAACACTATTTTCTTAACGCAACTTTCCTGAATCCGGTATTAAAGAATGACGACATCATTCTGATTGTCGAAAACACATTGCAATCGAACGAAATAAAGATCATGACTATCCATACGAATGGTTCCACTATAAATAGTGCTGGTAAAAATACCAGATTTATACAAAAAGAGAGCTTCCCTTTTCTGTTATTAACTAGCCACATAATAAATCTGCCGGGCAGCAGCGGAGTTAACCTGATGACCTTATTTAAATATGTATTAGAATATTTTGTATAGCTCTTCTTTCTCGGGTCTTCGAACAGTATTCTGTCTTTTGATGCCTTTTCGTATATCTCTGTACCGTAATAAAAACACAGTGAAAATAATTGCAGCATGAAAGGCCTGGGTATCTTCAGGAGAACTTTTATCGTCTCAATAACATCACTTTCTGTTTCGTAAGGATTGTCAAGAATAACGTCATAAAGACAGGGGATATTGAATTTCTTTATTTGCAGCGCTGCCGTAACGAATGTCTCGTTCGACATAAATCTTCTGTAAATTTCCCGATTGATTTTTTGAGATCCCGTCTGAAGCCCCATGGTGATCCAGGACAACCCTATCTTCCTGAGCATAGATAACTTTTCTTCATTTACGTTATTTGGAGCAGTGCTGCAAACAAATCCTTTACCGCCTATCGCTTTCTTATACTGATCCGCAAAGTCTTGCATCCATTTGATATCCGAGTAAAAGAAGTTTTCATCCTGTATACTAATGTAGATAATATCCGGATATGCCGCGACCGCCATCGTTAATTCTTCGATGATATTGTGAACCGAGCGATGTCTTACCTTGCTCGTTCCATATAGTTTGGCATAAAAGCTGTTGCTGCAATACGAACATGAAAAAGGGCACCCCCTCGACGATAATAAGCTATAAAATTTTCCGGAATACCTGGCGTATTTCTCAAAAATTGATTTATTCATCTCGCGAATTCGATTTTTATGCAGAATAAATGAGTCAGACGGCATATGCTCGGGGAAAGGCAGAATATCAAGATCATCGATATAGGGACGCGCCTCATTAATGACGATTTTATCCCCTGTTTTATAAGCCAGGTTTAAGATACTCAATGTTGGTTTATTCGCGAATACCGCTTCTACATACTCCATAAATGCAACCTCAGATTCCCCCATAAAAACAAAATCGGCATATTCCAGGCATTGGGCAGGAGCAATAGACGGATGTATGCCGCCCCACACGACGGTTAGTCCCGGGAATTCATTTTTGATAAAAGACGTGAATTCTTTTGCATAAAAAAATTCGTCAGACATCAAACTGATACCCATAACGGCAGGGTTAATATCTTTTATGAATTTTGCTATCTTGTAATTATCATTCTCCCTGTAATGAGGCAGAAGCAGCATATAGGACTCGATTTTGTGCCCTCTTAAATATGAGTGAATGTATTTTAATCCGACTACGTCTGTATTGTCCTGAAATGTTACCAGGAGCACTTTATTTGTTTTATTGTTCATTGGATTATTCATCAGTCACTGATCTCGTGTATGAAAAATTTCTCACCGGGGGTCCTGCGATATCCTATTCCACTGTCGTCAAACACTTTTATCAGCCGCAACTTCTTCTCCGGCAACACCGTTTCGATATCAAATGCACCGACTGTGCCATCCGGAGTCTTTCTGTGATATATATATCGCGGGCTATATTCGCGAATTAACTTTCGCAGCTGAGCCTCCTCATCCTTCCCGTTCCAGTGAAGTCTCCTTACGTTCTTATATTCCTCCGGCACGTAAACTTGCATATGATGCTGAGCGACGATCCTGGCGTCGGGGGGAACGTTCACCCTCCACCATCGCGCTATGGTAAAAACCGTGTCTTCACGTTGTCGGACTTTGTACAGATTGGATCGCGCCATATCAATACCATAAACGCCTATATCGGCCAATAGTATTATGTACACGAGCAAACACAAATACTTTCTATTTATCTTTGTAAATATTTCGGCTGCCTGGACAGCCAGTATCGCTGCAACCATAAAGAACGGGAGCATGTGATGGCCCGCAAGCCTGCCCATGGTGAATATCGAAGCAAAAAACGGCAGAAGAAATATAAGTAAAACGCATCTCTTGTAGCGTCCTGCTCTATCGATAGCGCCGCCTCTCTCAAAAAGGCGCGTCTCGTTAATGATATATAGCCCGATAAACGTAAATATTACCGGATCGAACGAAATGATCTTTTCCCAGACACCTTTAAAAAATACCGTAAAGAACTCCGCCGCGGAGCGGATGCCCTGCACAACCTCGCCGCCGCTGAAGTCCATCCCGTTATATACGTAGGTATCAATGAAATGGCGTGGCATGGTAAACCATCTGGCTCCGAATACAGCGAAGGATACGCTGAAGACCGCGCCGACGATTATAGCGTAGGAATTTATACGATTGACATGTTGCATCACTTTGATGACCAAACGATTCTTTGATCGGTTCATGGTAAACATAAGAAATGAGACCGCTATGAGAGCGGCTGCCGCAAACCATACCAGATAGACGATCTTGTAGAGCGACATGCTTTGAACAAGGCCGTATTCCTGGTACAGGGTAAGGCCGTTGTGGCGCCTGACATAAAAGAATATGGCAAGGAAAGGCGCCGCAATCATCGGGATAGACAATAACATCGGGAAGGTCCACGCAAACTTGGCCTCGGCTCTGGTAGTGACAAGTCCTTTGCCGGGTGCCGCGCGATAAATGTCACCGAGGTAAAGCGCTCCGACAATAACAGGCAGTAGAAAGATCCCTGAAAATTTCACAACCATAGCCGCGGCAGCGCACGCGACCGCAATCACGACATTACTTCGCGCGGGCTTTTCAACTATCCTGAGGGTATAGTCAAGTCCAACAATAATCAAAAGAAGGACCAGTGGTTCGGGCTTCAGGCTATTCATGAAATACAGCAACGCCGGCCTCACCGCCAGCAAGGCCACCGCGATAGCCTGACCCCACCCTTTTCCGAAATGTCGTCCTATGAGCAGCCATAATGCAACGAGCGCGCCAAGCCACGACAGGAGGTGGATCCAGCGTAATATCAGGACCAGCGTACCCGGTCCTATCTTCATGAATTTTGACAATACGGCGCGCGACAGGTCGGCAACATAGACCATCTCGAGTCCGTAATCGATATCCCACTGAAAGCTGTCACGCTTTTCGCCCGAATAGTAATACCACGCCTCATCCATGAGGCCGCCCTCATCGGCGCTAAAATATGTTATCAGGTCGGGATTCGAGCTGTTATTCGCGATGGTTGGAAATGTAATAGCGAGACTTCCAATGCATATCAATATCAGTGCTGCCAGGCTAAATTTTGAAGAGATCGAATTATTAGCTTTCATGCGCCAGGCCTTATCCGTCTTTTTTCTTCCTGCATACGACCGTTTGAAGTATACCAAAGCGCGACGGAAACGCAAAGAGCGCCCCTGCCCCGCACATGTAGGCGACCCTCATCAGCGTTCCGCACGACGGATAATTTATAGCCCGGAGAGGATAGTTATGGTTCTTCCGGCTAATAACTTCAAGGCCGTGACATTCCAGCAGTTTTCGGAGAGAAGTATTCGTGAAATGATGGAGATGCGCCAGCTCATACAGGCCTTCATAGGGGGCCTTGATGCCCATTTTTTTGAGCAAACGGGCCGCGCTATAAAATACTCCACCGGTATTATCGGTCATTATCACGAGTATGCCGCCGGGAGCCAGAAGTTCCTTAATATTTTCAATAAATAGGTTAATATCGTCGACATGCTCTATCGCCGCAAGGCTGGTAACAGCATCTAACTTCATTCCGATATTTTCCCGCAGGATATCTCCCCGCACAAACGCAATGCCGGGATAGCTGTTGGGCCGTAAGTCTATGCCATAGAGATCAAGAGACGGGTCTTTCTTTCTCAAATATTTGAGGAAGTCCCCCGTACCGCATCCAACGTCAATGAGCTTTAAACCGTCCTTCCTGATCCGCGAGATTACCTGAGAGTGGATGAAATCGAATAGCCGATAATTGGGGTGATTGAACCAGTTGGCGTGGGTCTCGTAGTAGTCATCAGTATAACGGGTGCGCTGCTCTTCTGTCACAACGGTGAACGAATGATGGCATTTATTACACCCGTATCTGTTAAGAACACTGTCTTGCAGAACAACGTCTTTATCACTGTTGCAGATGGAGCAGGTTTTCCCCATGGCGGAGCCTTTCGCAAAAGATCTAATAGAGCTTAGGAATCTCGTTTATGCGCAGCAGTACCTCTTCAAGATTGAAGCCTATCAGCTGGCCAAACTCCTGCAGCATCTCTAGACGCGGTTTATTATCCTCCTCGGTAAGCTTCATTGCCTCATCCCGAGTGATAAGGCCTTCGCGGACCTGGTTGCTGCGAAAATTGTCAAATTCGGAGAACCCCGCGACCGTGTGATAAATATAATCTATAAAAGCGGTATGGCCGTCTCCCATCCGCCACTGGTTCTTGCCGTATCTTTCATTAGCCTCCCAGCCGTATTCTTCTTTTAGGGTCCGCTCTATAAGTTTCTCATCCCACGGAAGATAACGGAACAAGTACACATAGTCATCCTTGCTTATAAAGCTCGCGTAATACGCAAAAATGCTGTCGAGGAAAGACTCGTTGATATAGGCCGGATTCGTGACATATTCTTTTATGTACCAGAGAGCGATACGGGCCTTTACCATCGTGTTATAATTATACAACTTGGTATTATTAACAAGATCCTGGTCTACCCCGCAAAATCCGATTTTGAACTCCATCTGCTCCAGCTGCTGCCCCGCGGCAAACACGGTAAGCTTTATACCCGTCTCCTTTCGAAGCTGTCTTCCATAATAATAAAACATCTTATCGCCTGCCATAAAGAGCGGCACCATGCCGAGCGAGGGCTTCTTAAGCCATGCGTATATGTTCTTTCTGATATATCGGCGTTTGGCGTGGATATCCGCGGCGCGGATAAGGTGCTCCACGCCAAGTTTACCGGTTATTCTCGCCTGATTCCGCCTGGCAAGGTCAGTTACCATCGCCCAATCATATGTATACGCGATCGGGTGCATATTAAATTCTGTCTTCAGCACATGCAGGCCATATGAACTGTCCCTGCCCCCGCTAAATCCTACGATACAATCCGGCTCGCCATTCTTTGACCGGTATCTGGCCAGGACTTCCTCGAGAGCTTCTTTGCCCAGAAATTCCTGTTTTTTGTACTTTCTGCAGTAGTTACATACACCATCTTCATCGAACGTAATGAATGGGTATGTATGCGGTAGTACGCACTTCGTGCAGCGGCGCAGCGCCGTATGGGTCACGCTCAGGTCGATGATATCGTAGATCTTTATATTGCTGCTTATCATCGGCGATTCCGCATGATCATCAGATAACTTAAAGACTTGCGGCGCCAGGTCTTCGGCATTTATGACAGCGGCGGTGAACGGTTCCAGCTGTCTGACGCTCTTCACATCATAAATGAGCTTAAGAGAATTTTTCCGCAAGAATCCCTCGACGATGAACCGTTCTGACCCAAACACAAAGACACCCTGTCTGGCGTCGGACCAATAATACAGGGCCCCCATATTGGTGGCAATAACCATAGAGGCGGACAGATCACATAAAAATCCTATGGAAGCAGAGCCTTCTACTTCTCGATAGATACGCCTTATAGCCCCAGGGACACCTTTTTCTATTTCGTAATATTTATTAAGCAGATTATATAATACCCATGTGTCGGATCCCGAATGACTGCCCGGCAGGTCTTTAAGCTCAGGGTGTTGCTGCCGCAGATACTCATCGTTGGTGATGATACCATTATGAACTCCCACCATATGGCCGGCGTTTATAGGCTGGTTGTTCTCGGCAATAGCCTGGGAGCCATTCGTGACAAGCCGTGTGTGGCCGATAGCGATAATGGGCGCTGTTATGATCATCTTCCCGGAGCGTGGCGCGTCGACAACGCTGGAATCTATATAACTCTTAAATGACGCGCTCTTAAGCATAGCAGTCGGATTTTTCGCTTTTTTATAGACCGATATTTTGCTCCCCGAAAGGATGGAAAATCCGGCAGCCTCACATCCGCGCCTCTGCGAGAGCTTGACCAGACTCCCGAGCGCGCCCGTAAGCTCTCCCTTAGTTATGTCAGCGTTATTGTTCGCTATGAAACCGAATATTCCACACATACCGTAACCCCTCTCTCCTTAGGCGGCGGGATAAAATAGTTTTTTGTAATCAACCGTAGAATGCGTCAATCCGAACCTCTCCTTTGCCTCATCCTGTTTTACCGGATCATCAAAAGACCGCAAAAGCTCATCTGTTAATTCGTCATAAGCGACATGCATAACGCCGCTCATCCCATCGAGATCAATATAAGAAAGATAGTCGGGATGGTTTAGCTGGACGACAGGGCGTCCGATCAAAAGAGCTTCCTCCAAAACCGTGGTGCTCATTCCTATAACCGATACGGCTCCCGCTATATCCGAGCGCAAAGAAGTATCGCCCGAGACCTCGATGGCCCCGGAGCTCCTGCTCTGATCCACCCATCTCCGCAATTCTCTGCCTGGTTCCGCGTGTGAATGCATCCGTAACCTTAATGGCAATGATACGTTGCTTTTTTTCAGGAGATCGCGCAACGAACCGATCACCGCCTCATTGTCAAAACGCGCCAGTCCCGAAACAAACAGATAGTAATGGCCGTCTTTGCCGGCAGGCTCCGGCCGAGACGACTTCCACTGGCTGTATCTACAACTGCACCCCATCAAAAAAGTCGTCTTTGGAAAATACGGCTTGAGAAGACGAATAACCCTTTCTTCAAATGCATAAAAAACGTCGGGTAATGCCAGGCCCTGCAAAGTTTCCTCCGGATAAGAAAAATACCAGAGTTTACCGCTTGAAACGGACGCATGTTGTACGGTATATGTTCTTATGTCATGTTTTGAGGCGATGTGCCAAACCACCCTCGCATATGAATGCATCTCATGGATACATCCGATCTTTTTTATCCGGCGATGCTCTATGATCTCGTTCAGTATCCGCTGCAAGTATAAATTGCGTTGCCATTGCAAACTAAAAACCCATGAATACCATTCCAATAAAATCAATGCTCTACTGACAATGCTGCCCCGGATCTTAAAAAAAGCGTATATACCGCAGACCGTCATTATACAGACGATCCTCAGGGAAGCAAGAGCCGATATCGGTATAAAAAGTTTCGCGCGGCTGCCGCATTGTTGAACAGGCCCGACAACCAGCATTGCATCATCATCGTCGGTATCTACGTATTTTGTCTTGTAACTATCACCTGCAGCCGCATATCCACATTCAGAAGTTACGATCAGAATGCTATCTTTTATCGTTCCGTACAAGCCATAGCCAAACCTGGGCGGCCGCAGTGTCCGCATCAATCCCTTTAACAGGCCCGTTACCGATGCGATCAGCAACTGAAAAAACAATTTGAAGAGATGCCGCTGCCTGTATCCGCTGTGCCACAAATTTGACGCGTCGGGGCTCCTGACACTTACGCTGGACGAAAAGATAAGCGGAACCAGATCCCGTGAAGCCGCTCCGACCGCGGCGCCGACAAATCTGGCGGCAAGCCGCTGGAAATCAGTACCCATTATACAATATCCCCGCTTGACACGACTTTCGATTACCGTGATTTAAAGATCCTGTGCAAAACGTTAAAAAGCTTATCTCTCCATGGGCCATCTTTCTCACATAGCCTGACAAGAGGATAGGCGATCTTAGGGACTTTTCTATAAAGGCTAAAGGTCTTAGCGAGCCCTACGATCTCCGCCGGAGGTAACTGCGGCATATTCAGATAGCTCTCAGTGTAGCGATAGTTTTCGCATTCATCTGGCAGAAAACCGGCTTCTACAGCCATCTTGCGGATAGCCGTGCCCTCCCATGGCTGCAGGATCATAACGCTCGAATTCTGCGCCCTGGCCTTTCGATTCAGCTCAATAGTCTCAAACACGTTACCTCTTGTCTCAAAAGGCATACCTACCATATTAAGTGTACTCGTGCGGATACCATACTTATTGAGAATGCTTATGCCTCTGATTATCTGGCTGTTCGTCATCTTCCTGTTCAGCACCCTTCTACGGATATCCTCGCTTCCGGATTCAATTCCGGCAGACACGTTTACACAACCCATCTCCTTAAGAAGCTTTGCCTTGTGCTCGGTAACCATATCGAGCCTGGCGGCAATAAGAAATGGAAGGGCTATCTTTTTATAGCCCTGAGCAAACTCCTCCATCTCCTTATCGCTATATAGAAAAAATTCCTCATCCCAGAATTTCATCATCTCAAGGTCGTATTTATCTTTAAGAAAAGATATCTCCTCTATAGCGCGCGGAATGCTCTTTTTACGAAAATAGCGCCCCTTCCCTTTGTATAGTTCCTGCAGCCGGTCGTTATTGCAATAGGAGCACCTGTGAGGGCAGCCTCTCGAGAGCTCGAGATGTCCATAGCGATATACTTTACCGCAAAAAGGCTTGTAAAAATGGCGTTTATCAAAAAGTGTCCAGTCAGGAAAAGGTAGCGCGTCAAGGTCTTCGATAAGCCTGATATCATTCTTCACCACCCCCGAAGAAGTCTTGACCCAAAGGTTACGGACAGCATCATAGGGTTTCCCCTCCCGGATGCGCAGGCACAGGTCTCGAAACGGCGCCTCCCCCTCACCAACGCATACGATATCAACGTTCGCATTTTTTATGAACTTTTCAGGATTCATCGTCACGCATTTTCCGCCGATAATCAATGGGCAGTTTTTTCGGGAAATACCGTCCACGAGAGCCATGGCCAGAGGATAATTGTAAGAGGTCGGGACTGTAACGGCTATGATATCCGGATCAAACTCCTTTATCTTAGCGTTAAGATCGCCTATATGATCCCGCTCCTCACGGACAACGCCGTATTTTGTCATGTCAGCCGGCAGGAATTCTCCCACTTTCTCGTTTTTCTGTCGGTCTTCATAATTGGTTATCTTGTAGTATGTTGTATCGAATATATCGACCGTACACTGTTCCTTCCGCGCTATAGCGATAAGCGATGAAAGCCCTATCGGCAAGAAACCCTCAATGCCTGACATGGGGTTTACAAATAGTATCTTTATATTAACGATATTCCGGGACTCATCCGCGGCGCCTGGAATTCCGGATACTTCTTCATTGGAATTGATCATGCTCTGTTCTCCTTGCATTACCTTTTTCGGGCTATTATATACATGATATCGTATAAGTTCAAATAGAATTGCGCTCTACCCAATCCGCTCTTGCGCAAAATATCACAAAACCATCTTCCTCCCTTATTGGCAAGCGATATCCTGTGCAAAGTCATATCGATACTGCGATAGAATCCGCAATAACCGCTATATATAACGTCAAATCCGTTATTATCGAGCAGTTTACTGAGCGTCTGCTTGGAAAAATAATGAATGTGCGTAGGCGCATTCATAATGCGCCATTTATTCTTTTTCATGCGGGCGTTCAGGCTTCCGACATCACCGGTTGTTATAGCTACCAGCGCACCCTTATCCATCATATTCTTTGATATCTTAGATAAGCACCCGGCAGGGTCGCTCAAATGCTCTATCGTGTCCCACAGGCAAACGACGTCGAACTTCTGCCCATTAAAATCGTGTGGCAAAAAGTCGTCGGTTACCACGTCAAGTCCGAGCTCATCCCTGGCGTACGCGACGCCGTCCGCTGTAACATCAATGCCCTTGAGAGTGCCAAAGTAAGATCTGGCGACATCAAGAAAAAATCCGTAAGCACAGCCGATTTCAAGAAGTCTCTTGTGCCTCATGGGATCTAAGAATTTGCGCAACTTCTTAAGGCGTAGCTTAAAATTATCCCGGGTGATCTTTTTATCGGCAAGATAATCGCTATATTCACCACCGAAAAAGTAGTTCTTACCGTATAATTCCGACAGCTTATTATTCTGCGATGGCATATTACAAAATACGTGACCACACCCCAAACAGCGCAAGATACCCGGATAGGCCTGTTCCACATCGACGCGGTCACATATGATGCATCTGTTCATTTTACAGCCGCCTCCGTTACTATGAATGGCGGGCGCCCTTTAGTCTGATCATAGATTCTGCCGACGTATTCGCTCAATATGCCTATTGCAACCAATTGAACGCTACCCAGGAAACAGACAGCCATGACAATATCTGTGTATCCTGGCGGCACCGGTATATTTACTATTCCAAGCACTTTAAGGACCCATATAGTTAATACCATGATTATATACGCTGAAGAGCAACCTAGTATCACAAGAGCGAAGAGCATCACCAGGTGCAGGGGATATCTTCCGAAGGAGAATATACCATCGAGGGCAAGCCTGGAGAGGGATCGAAATGAATATTTAGGAAGACCGCTATGCCTCTTTCCGACATTGTAAGGTATCCCCTGCTGCCTGAAACCGATCCAACTTACCTGACCGCGCAAGAATTTGTGGCACTCAGGCATATCGAGTAATACGCTAAGGACTTTTTTGTCGAGAAGCCTGAAGTCAGACTGACCGAAACTCAAACTTAACCCCGATACTTTTGAGATGAACCGGTATGAGGCCTTGACGATCAGATTTTTAAGGAAAGGTAAATTAGCGTTTTCCTTCGTCGTATAGACAACCTCTGCGCCATTACGCCACATCTCAACCATCTTAGGTATCAGTGAAGGCGGGTGCTGCAAATCCGCATCCATGGTTATGCAAGCATCGCCTGCAGCCTTGGTCATCCCCGCGAAGATCGCACACTGATGCCCGAAGCTTCGCGAAAGTGAAAGATAGCCGACCTTCGGGTCCGCATTACGCAACCTCTTTACCGCGTCCAGCGACCTATCGGTGCTTCCGTCATCGACGTATATCATCTCGTAATCTACGCCTGCTTCAGAGCATGCCTGTTTCACCTGATTATAAAGCTCTTCTATGTTGCTCTCTTCATTATGCACAGGGAAAACTATCGATATTATATTCTTCATATTCAGCTTGCCTTTCTGCGCGGTAATACCGCGCATGATTTTTCAATATCATCTGCCTCTATATCCAGCAACTCAACGCAATGACTGTGATCCTTGATTTCATGAGCGGTATAGGCCATTCTGAATAAAGGAAAGAGATGTTCCATATCACCCAGCATCATAGGATTTATCAATAATACGTTCATATCAACTTATCCAAAAGCCCTTCTGCGTAGTCATCAATATCGCTTAAATGATTCACGCCATCCATATATTGGCAATCTGCACATGGTGAAATCATATGCTTTTTATTGGTAAGATGCAAAACCCTGAATTCGCGCATTTTACCGCCGTTCCAGATATCAACAAGGCTATCCTGTTTTGCGTCTCCAATGACTGTTCCGAAACTCCAGTCAACACAACACACTGAGACTGTGCCATCAAAATTTACCGACATGGTCTTGAACGGCTGGGGGCAAACTTTTCTGCCAATTTTTAGAGGCGTTATCCCATCCATGCCAGTTGTAGGCAAAAGTCCCATTTTGAAGTCTTTTTTCCCGGAAAGGCTCCATCCTATCACTGTATCCACGCCTACTGAGTCCGATATCGGACTAAAATCAGATAGAAAGCGCTTTTTCTCATCGGCCGTCAGGTTGATATCAAGGATCTTGGCATGAATTTTAAGACTGCTATTCCTTTTGCACTTGAGCTTATAGAGAAATGCGACATTCTTCCGTATCTTTTTGTAATCAGAGAAAGTCTTTGTAAATTTTTTGTAGCCTGAATCACTTACATGTTCGACGGATATCCTGATTGCGTCGAGACCGGCATCGACAACCTCCCTTGCGCGCTCTTTTGTGATCAGGGAACCGTTTGATGTTGTTTCGACTGATCGAGCTATTTTCATCTTCTTCGCATACGCGACCATTTTGCTAAAGTCTTCATTGACGAACGGCTCCCCGTCCTTGTAGAGATATAATTTTTCGATCTTACCCTTAAAACCGATGACGCCGTCTACGACGTGCTTGAAGATTGGGAAAGGCATGATTCCGACCTTTCTGCCTACGGAGCTCAATAAGCTTCTGTCTCCGGTCGGGCAGAATGAACACATGAAATTGCACACACTTGACGGGTCTATTATAAGAGATAGCGGAGCCTCTAGGGGCAATATCTCCGAAAGCTTCTTATAGCCTTCATTGCCTGTCTGCCCCGTACACCGTATCCTATTTTTTGATCTTTTGATCGATCTCATATAGAAGAAAAGGATCTTCTTTCATTTTCTTAACGGTAAATCTGTACAATTCATCCGCGTTTAGCAGCTTCACAAAACTTCCGTTAGGGAATATAGTCATTTTAACGAATCCGGCCTGTTCAAAAAGCTTACTCATCGGTTCTACATTCGTTTTCACCCCAAGTTCCAATTTTCTAACAAAAATGGAATATGTTTTCGAGGATAACTTGCCATTTTCGTCAGTATAGAGGCCTCTAAAATCCTTATGATACCTATAGTCGACATGCAGCATCTCTTCTATATGATGAAAAAACGTCATGCTACGTTGAATGGAAATATCTATCAGCATGATCTTCCCGTTGCGCCTTCTTAATTCACCAAAGATGGATTCGTCGGAATAAGCGCTTTCATTGTCTATCTTCGCAAAATCCTCTTTCAGTCTTCCAATAACAGCGAATGAATAGACGGGATGCTTCGTCCTCACAGACTCCGGCAGTTTCATAGCATACGTAGTCAAGCTACCCATCTGGCTCTTTGTTTCCTTGATTGAAAAAGACTCACCGGAACAAAAGCCAAAGTTAAAGGTTGGAAAAATCAGCGTGCCCGACTCTCCTACTTTGTTAAGCATATATTTATAGAATATTTCGCAAAAATCTTCCGGCCTGCCAGGCGATATAACTTGTGAAATTAGAGTAATATCGCTATGTATAAGGACAACATCACCCTTTTTTATTCCTAGGATATCTAGCGATTCAATCGTAGTCATTCTCTGCCACCCCACAATCGGCTCATCTGCTTACCAATCCGCAAGCTATGAACCTCTCAATGTAATCCCTCGTCTTCCAATATTCGAGGTCCAGCTTTTCCGCTATATTGAAAACACTGTTTTTGCCGTCAAAATGCTGCATGATCAAGTATATGTTCGCATTGATGGCCGCATCTTCTTTAGGGCTAACCCATAGGCCATACCGGGTTAAGAATGCTGGCCCCGTAAACTTACGTCGAGGGATGTAATCAGACGCAAAGATGCGCGCGATCTCCTCTACCACATCCACTGTCTTTTGAAGCCTGTCTTCATGGATAATATCCATGTTGTCCGCGCTGGTATGATACTCCTTATAAGGATAACGGCTTATCGAGATACAGGGAACATCAACACCAGGCCCGTTTATGACCTTTTCATCATTTCCTACAACCTTCAGAAATGCGCCCTCCCTGAAACCTGGTTCAAGCCTTCTTAGCACATAGCGCGCTATTCTATCTATTTTATGATCGCCCTGCCAGGACTTTTGAAGGACTAGAGAATTCCTGTTCCCCGCCATTTCAATAAATATACCCGCCTTGAGACGTTTAACAACTTCTTTGTGATGACTTAGATAACATATACTGCCTATCGTTTCCGGGCAAAAAAGAAAGCGGATCGCGCTGCTTCCTTCCGGTAACGGTCTGGAAACAAGTCTTCGCGCGATCTCAACGGCAACAGCAACTCCTGATAGCCCATCGTTCGCCTGGTACGGGTGATCTATGTGGCCGCATATTATGAGATCTCCGGACTGCTTATCGTGCCGCGGACCTGAAGAAAGGCGTGCAATACCGACTTTAAGCCCCTTTTTTGCCGCGGTAATGAACTTGGCGCGAATGACTACATGAAACCGCCCCTTCCTGGGCAACCTGTCATATTCGTTCTTTGTAAGAGAGAACCCCCACTCCTTCACGTAGTATGCATACTGCCATGGTATCGCGGATGGGATCTTTTCTGAATAATGCAGGTGTGTCTTTAATTCATCCCATGTCATTCGTTTTTGTATCGGAACTGAGTAGGATACAAGATGCATAGGGTTCAAGTTGAAATCCGCCACTCGCCTGCCATCCTCAAGCTCTATATATGCCTCGTCGACCTCATAGCGTGGAGGTACCTGCCATGTCCACGCGCGCGACATCGGGGCATAGCATTCGATCGAATATTTTGCCGAGGCCGGTATGCGGCTACCGATCATTTTTAGCGCCTTATCGGTATCATTATGGACCAAAGTCCGGTAAAGAGGATATAGCTCTCTAACTATTTCTTTTATCATATGTTTTCTACTTTTCACCATTATTACACCTCCTATCGCTTAAGATCTTCGGATATTGATACCGTCCCTTTATCATTTAACACGATTCTAGTCGACTCGTCCCGGAACCGTGCAAACAATAACCCGCATATCTTCCTCAGAACGAAATAGGTTTCGTACACAAGCGGCGTAATAATATGTATCATGACAAATTTATACGGTGCTAATTTGGATGCCTTACCCGCTCGAAACAAGTTCTTATCAAGCTCTTTAAGAACCATCATCCTCATCAACTTTACAACAATATCCGGGTATTTCGTAAAGTTGATCGTTAAGACCATCGCGTCACGATTCGCCACTATCTCGAGATACCGAACGGTATTTTTTATCAGTCCCTGCTCAGTGCACCACCTAAACAACCTGGACCCGGGATAAGGCGTGGTAAAAAATACAGCGCTATCGGTAATTCCGGCCTCCTTTATCGCGTTAATCGTATTCCGCAGCGTATCCCGCGTCTCCCCGGGCGTTCCTACCATAAACGAGCAGGCCGGCGTAATGGCTGTATCGCTTATCAATTGATATGCCTTGATGTTGGTCGAGCGCGACATACGCTTCCCTAAAATTTTCAAAATTGTGTCGTCCCCGGATTCAAAACCATAGGCAAGATAATAGCAATTGGAACCCTCAAGCGCCTCGAGAAGTTCATGCGTAACGTAATCCGCCCTTATTGAACAGGAAAAGTAGGCATCCGGAAAATTGTTGGTCATCATCGCCGAAAATTCGCGCGCCTGTTTTGGATTATAAAGAAAAAGGTCTTCCCCCATG
>JAHJHP010000094.1 GCA_018823705.1 Candidatus Omnitrophota bacterium
GGATGTGTCGGCATAGAGTATGGATTCGAGTCCGGTTCGCAGAGGGTGCTCGATCTCATGAACAAGCGCCTTAAGATCGAGGAGAGTTTGGCCGCGGCGGAACTTGCGCGAAGGGCGCGGATGAGGTTTCAGGCGAATATCATCGTGGGGTATCCGGGTGAACAGGAAGAGGATTTTAAAAAGACGATATCCTTTATAAAAAAGGTAAAGCCTAACATGGTAGGTTTCAATATCTTCATGCCTCTCCCCGGAACGCCAAGCTACGAGCAGTTGAAACGCGAGGGTAGGGCGTTACCGAAATGGGACGATATAGGCGACCCGGAGGCGCCGCAGACAAATTACGCGGATATGCCTCCGGAGACGTTCGAAAAGCTTTATTTGGAGGCGCGGCTCAAAGTGATACTCCCGATGAACTTAAGGTCATTTCTAGCCGATAATATCCGGAATCCTGTGCGGCTGGTCCGTATCGCGTTCACTCAGTTCAGGGGCGTTCTTATCAAGACGTACCGGTCACTGGTGAAGCTTTCAGCGCTTAAGGGCCATGCGCATGCAAAATAAGGCGAATATACTCTTCCTGTCTTATAATGGCCTGCTGGAGCCGATCTTGCCTTCTCAAGCGGTGCCATATCTGACAGAACTCGCGAAGAAAGGTTTCAGTTTCACTCTCCTTACTTACGAAAAGAAGAGGGACTTAGAAAAACTGGGGGCTGAAAAATTATCTCTCCTAAAGGACAAGTTGGCGGGAGATGGAATAACATGGCGGTATCTAAAGTACCATAAGAATCCTCCGCTTCTGTCGACGCTTTTCGATTTAGTTGGTGGTGCCGCAGCGGTGTTTCATATTGTGAGAGAGAAGAAAATAGATATAATTCATGTGCGGGGTATCACGCCCGGCATGATCGTGCTCTTACTTTCGGGGCTCTTGCGAAAGAAGATACTTTTTGACATGAGAGGACTTCTCGCTGAAGAGTATGTAGGCGGCGGATTGTGGAAGGAGGGCAGCCTTGCCTTCAGGCTGGTCAAGGCCGCGGAAAAGAGTTTGCTTAAGCGCTGCGATGCGGTAACGGTACTTACTCGCAAGCATCTCGATTTTAATAAGAGAATCGATTACCTTAAGAAAAGGGCGATCCCAATGGAAGTAGTTCCCTGTTGTGTAGATATGAACCGCTTTAAATGTGAGAGCGAGGAGTCGCTGCGCTCGGAATTGGGGATCGCTGACAAGTTTGTCCTCATGTATCCCGGCAAGATAGGGACTTTCTATTGTATGAAGGAGATGCTTGAGTTCTATAAAACGATGCTCTCTACAATACCAGACGCTATTTTTGTGATACTAACGAATGATGATGCCGGCAGTGTATTAAAAACGGCGAAAGAGCTGGGTATAGATGAAGAGCGGATCAGGATCATTCGGGGTGTCCAGTTCGATGAGATGCCGCGCTATGTGGGAATAGCCGATGCGGGCATATTTTTTATAAATTCCTACAAGAAGATTGGGTCCTCTCCGATAAAGATGGGCGAGTTTCTATCCTCGGGAGTTCCTGTTATAATAAACCCGGGTGTTGGTGATACCGAGGAGCTGGTGCGGGAAAACAATGTAGGCGTGCTCGCGGAACGATTTGACGACGCGGCATATAAAGATGCTATCCGGCAATTATTGGAGCTTAAAAAGGAAGGCGATGCGCTCAAGGCGCGGTGCAGGGAGACAGCAAGGCGCTATCTTTCGCTGGATGATGCCATAGCCGGATACGCGCGGATATATGATGCTTTATGCGTTTCCAACACGGAGGTATCAAATAATAGATGAGTAGGAAGAGGGTTTTACTTGTAGCGGCTCTTGCCGTCATCGTTGCTGTAACGGCTTGGAATTATCCCATGACGTATCGTATCGGTGTAGACGGGAAGGTATGCGAAAAGAAGATACCCTTCTACGCTAAAGCGTGTGGCTTCCTGTACAGGGACTGGGCATACAAGGATCTTGTGAGCGGGATAATCGGCAGAGAAGAGGACGAGACCAGGAAGGCCCTGGCGATATTGGATTGGACTGATATAAATATAATGCGGGGAATACCGTCCGGCCTCAAGACGATGGACGACCATCCGCTGAATATTATCATCAGACAGTACGGCGCAGTGGACCAGATAGAGGATGTCTTCACGATACTCTGTTCCTATGCGGGAATGGAAGCGGGTTGGGATAAATGTTATAATGCGGATAGATCAAAGAACGTGATATTGTCATTTGTAAAAGTGAGCGGCAGATGGCTTGTTTTTGACGCCTCGCAGAACAAATATTTCATGAACGTAGAGGGAGAGATAGCGAGCGTGGATGATTGCGCCGGCGGTAATGTTATCATGTCGAACGAAGATGTCGCATCTTACGGGGAGTACCTTAAAAATATAAAGGGCGCCTACAGGGAGTATTCGACACGGCCCGATCAACAGAAGCCATTCAGGCGCGTGATCTTTGAGCTGAAAAAACGTTTAAATATAAAATGGAACAAACAAACACTATGGAAAAAGAAAAGGAAAAAGTAGGTGAATGTTTTTGGCAGAGAATACCAAAAATGAACAAGCA
>JAHJHP010000095.1 GCA_018823705.1 Candidatus Omnitrophota bacterium
AATGTCACCGCCTGAGCGTAAAGTTTGGCGGATACCGTAAAATCATTCTCGCTGCCCGCGCCGAGGCGCGTTAATTCGGCCAATGGTATATAATCTCTTTTTTTGATCAGGTTCTTTACCATATGGACGGCCCACTTACGCTTATCGACCTCTTCCCACTGGGAAATACCCTCGTCCAGCCACAGAGGGACGGCTCCCTTAAAACCTACAAAATCCCTGAATATGAGATGGCTCAGCTCATGAGGAAGCAGCACATCAAGAAAGCCCTGACTCCATCTGTAGCTTATTATCTTTCTCTCGCCGTATATCGCGGTCCCGTAAACCCATGATTTTTTTCCGGTGGCCTTCAAGAACTCAGCGTGGTTCCTGTATATAAATATCTTCGCCCTGTTATCCCATTGCCAGAAATTATCATATCTGGAATAGCCCAGGTCCGAGGCTATATTCTCATAATATTTCTCGGCCCTGGTCAGCACATCCTGCGCGAATTTGGCGTCCTCCAGGTAAAATACCTCGAAATGTTCCCCTTTTAACTCCTGCCAGTTCTCGGCTCCCGCGGCAGTTGCACACAGGAGCAATAGAAAAACAAGCGTCTTCAGTACCTTTACTGACAACTCAATCCGACTCACCCCCCCATGCCCCCCATATTCAATATGGGGAGGAGCATCGCAAAGACGATAAACCCGACAAACCCTCCTACGATAAGGATCAGGAGCGGCTCTATCATGGACGTCATAAGCTTTACGGTCTGATCTACTTCCTTCTCGTATGAAGTGGCGATCTCGGAGAGCGACTCCTCCAGCCTTCCGCCCTCTTCGCCTACCGCTATCATGTTTATCGTAAATTCCGGGAATACCCCGGTACGTTTGAAGCTTTCGGATATGGTGCAACCCTGATTGATGATCACCTTGGACGCCTCGGCCAACCGTTCTCTCAGCGCCTGGTTATCGAGCGTATTGGCCGCCAATTCCAGGCTCTCATAGACAGGTATGCCGTTTTTGAGCAGGAGGCCCAGCGACCTGGCGAACCTTGCTATCTCAGAGGTCTTCACGAATTTATTGATAAACGGCAACCGCAGGCATAACATGTCCAGCATAAATTTCTTCCTGCTTCCGGGCTTATTCCTGCCCACCATCGCCGCCGCGAATAAAAAACCTATTACAAATACATACCAGTAGTGCGACATAAAATTGCTCGTGGCGATCAGCATCTTTGTCGGCAGCGGCAATTCCTGTTTCATACCTGTGAATAGCTTCAATAATTTGGGGAGAAAATATGTGAACATCAAAAATATGGTCCCTATTCCGACCACGACCACGACCATAGGATAGGCAAGGGCCGACTGTATCTTGCGCCTTATCTCCTGCTCTTTTTCGCGGTGCGTGGCCAGCGTATAGAGCACTTCGGCGAGAGAACCGCTCTTCTCTCCGGCCTTTATCATGTTTACGGTAAGATTATTAAAGAGGTTCGGGTATTTGTGCATAGCCGAGGATAAGAGCTCACCCTGCTTGATACTGCGCTCCAGGTCGCTCACTACCGCTTTAAGGGTTTTGCTCTTAGTCTGCTGGGCTATCAACGATAGGGCGCGTAATAGCGGTATGCTCGATTTCATCAGGCTGGCCAATTGCCATATGAACGCATTCATATCGCGCGCGTTCACTTTCACCTGAGTCGAAACCGCAGCCTCTTTCTTCGCCGGCGTCTCCGGCCTGGCGCGTTCCGGAGATTTTCCCGGGGCCGGAGCCTGAACCGGTTTCAGCTCAGATACCTTGATGGGGAAGAACCCCATAGCCTCTATCATGGCTACGGCTTTATTCTGAGAATCGGCCTCTATCTCGCTCTCTATTATCTCTGTAGGGCCTTTTTTGGCTGTGTAACTGTATATTGGCATAGGTTATCTTTCCAGGGTTCAAGGTACAGAGTGCAGGAGAAAGCGTGAGGACAATTCCGTCATTGCAATCTCAAACGAGATTGCCGCGTCGGAAAACAGTTTTGCAACGTCCTCCTCGCAATGACGGGTACCTGCACCCTGTCCCCCGCACCCTGACAACTCATTCCGACTCATTACCCTTCCAGTTGAGTCACTCTCAGGACCTCTTCCGGAGTGGTGATACCCGCCCTTACTTTATCCCATCCATCCTGCTTTAACGTATGCATTCCAAGCTGTACCGCCTTCTCCGTTATTACATGCGAAGGCGCCTTAGCCAGGATGAGGTTCTTGATATCGGACCCGACCATCAGGATCTCATATATGGCCGCCCTTCCCACGTAACCCGTATTGCTGCATGCCTTACACCCTTTGCCGTGATAGACTACCGTGTCTTTGCCCGCGTCAAACCCCTGTATCTTTAATATGTCGTCTTTAAAGCCCAGGTCGGAGAGCGA
>JAHJHP010000096.1 GCA_018823705.1 Candidatus Omnitrophota bacterium
CTGCCGGCCCGCCACCTATCTGCAGGCAGGCAGGCGGGCACGGATTTTTGGCCCTGGTATTCCTGTACGCCAAAAAGAGCGAGCGAACTTTCCGAGCAAAATTTCCACGCCGGGGAAATTTTGCGTCCCCGCGAGGCACCCTCTCCCGCAGGGGACTAAAAGCATCACAGCCGAAAAATCACTTCCTCTTAAAGATCAACCCGAATAGCGTCCAGCTCACCGCAACGAAAGCCAATGTCGCCGCGACAGCATTCAGCACCGTCATCTTCGTATCTATGGTCGACTTCTCTTTCCGGAATATATCCAGCAGATATTCATCATCCGAATTATTGAATATACCCGTCGATTTGGCCTGCTTTATAAGGATGGTCTTCGCTTTACCCTGTAACGAGTTAGACTTCGACAGGAGAGGAAAGCCTATAAGCGCGTAATTGATCAGTATGATGATCAGGAGCGTCAAGCCTACCCACAGTCTCGTCTTAGGATTCATCCGGCGGCCTCTCTTTCTGCTTCAGCTTCGATTCCGCTATACCGACTATCTTATCGATCACCTGTCGCACCGTGAGCTCACCCGTATCTATCGTGTAATCGGCTTTCGCGTAGTACGGCGAACGTTTCGCAAACAGATCCCGTATCTTCCTCTTCGGATCCTCGACATTGAGAAGCGGGCGGTGTTTATATTTTTTAGTGCGCTCCATTATCACGTCTTCACCGGCCGTAAGGCATATGACGACGCCGCTCGACTTCATATATGCCACGTTCTCATCCCTGAGTACCGCGCCGCCTCCGGTGTCGATCACAAGATTATCCATGCAAGCGACATCTCTTATTACAGCGCTCTCGATATTGCGGAAGTATTCTTCTCCGCTCTTGGTAAATATCTCGTTTATCGTGCGATTCTCTCTCTTTTCTATCAGGTCATCGATCGAGACATACTTCATCCCGAGCCTATGCGAAAGCTCAATAGCGATCGTAGTCTTTCCGGTGCCCATGAACCCTATAAGTACGATATTCCGCATATTTGAGAACCTGATCGTGACCTTTCGTTAGAACTTCCTGACCTGCTCCTTGTAACCGTTGTAATTGCGCTTCATCTCGCGCACCGAGTCGCCGCCGAACTTCTCGATCATGGCGCCGGCCAATTCTATTGCGATTACCGCCTCACCTATGACGCCTGCGGCGGGTACCGCGCATACGTCGGCGCGCTCAAGCGCAGCGCGCACAGGCCTCTTTGTCCTGATATTGACGCTCGCAAGTGGCAATCCTAGCGTAGCTATCGGCTTCATGACAGCCTGTACCACGATGGCTTCGCCCGTAGTGATACCCCCCTCTATTCCCCCGGCGTTATTGGTCGTCCTGTAGAAACCTCTCTTCTTTTCGTAAAATATCTCATCGTGGACCATCGATCCCCTTAGATGGGCAGCTCCTATACCGGTGCCGAAGCTGACTCCCCTGACAGCCTGGATCGACATGACCGCGAAAGCTATACGCGCGCTTATGCGTTTATCCCATTGAGTATAACTGCCCAGCCCGGCAGGGGCTCCTCTGACTATAAGTTCAAATATCCCTCCCAATGAATCCCCTTCCTCCATGGCGTCATCAATCTCAGCGCACATAAGCTTCGACGCGTCAGGATCGGCGCACCGGACAGGGGATCTTTCGGATATGGAGACCAGCTGTTTGAAACCCAGATCTTTTATCTCGGCTTCTATACCGCCTATAGCGGTGACATGGCTTGCGATGTCGATGCCAAATTCGGCTAGCAACGCTTTAGCGACCGCGCCCACAGCTACCCGCGCAACAGTCTCCCTGGCGCTGGCGCGTTCCAACACGCTCCTTATGTCCTTCAGGTCATACTTTATAGCTCCGGACAGGTCGGCATGGCCGGGACGCGGATGAAGAACGGCGGGCAGTCTGTCTATCGTGTCATCGATGTTATTCACCATAAACGTGATCGGGCTGCCGATCGTAACAGACTTTCTCAAGCCCGATAGTATCCTTACTTTATCGGCCTCTATACGCATACGCTTTCCTCTGCCATGGCCGAGCATGCGACGGGACAAATCAACATTTATTATTGAATCTTCGACGCGCAGGCCTGCCGGCATACCGTCCAATATGGCGAGCATAGCCTTTCCGTGAGATTCACCGCTTGTCATGTATCTGAGCATAAGTTTCCTTTCTCATTTTGCCGCATTTTAATAAAATAAAAATCCGAGGATATTATTTCCGAAAAATAACGCGATCATCGCCGCCAGGGAGAGGTACGGGCCGTAAGCTATTGTCTCACGGCCATCCTTGAGCTTCATAAATAAACCTACAGCCGCTCCGAATACCGGCGCGACGAAGAAGGTGACTAACGCGAGTTTCCATCCGAGTATCGCACCGATCATCGCCATCAATTTTACATCCCCTCCACCCATCGCCTCCTTCTTGAACAATATCTTGCCGAAAACGCCCATAGAATATATCGTGGCCGCTCCGATCAGCGCACCTGTAAGCGATCGCGTAAAACTGACGATCCTCAACGTTGTATCGAATAACGCTGGAAAGATCGCCGAGAGCGCCAGAGCGGATGCCAATCCGCCGAGAGAGATGGAATCGGGTATCTCATTTATATCTAAGTCGATAAAAGTGGCTACTATGAGCGCGCTGGCAAACGCCGCATATACATAAAATTTTACGCTTCCGCCTGCGCCGAATACCGTAAACAACGCTACCATGACGGATGCCGTGACGAGTTCAACTACCGGATATCGCATAGATATCTTCTCACGGCAGAATCTGCATCGCCCGAGCAGTATCAGATAGCTTAGGACCGGAATATTGTCATACCAGTAAATGTTCTTATTGCACTTCGGGCAATGCGATGGCGGAAATATTATCGACTTATTTGCCGGCATCCTGTATATGCATACGTTCAGAAAGCTGCCGATTATCGCGCCGATCACAAAAACAAATATCTTCTCCGCAAAATGTTCCATCACCGTAAAGCTCCGCGTTTCGTCAGCGCTTCTTTCAGCGCGCGCCTCATCACAGCAACCGGCGGGAGCTCGCCCGTCCATATCTCAAACGATGCCGCGCCCTGGTACAGGAGCATGCCGAGCCCGGTTAAAGCATGAGCTTTGGCCGCATTGGCATCTTTCACAAGCTGCGTATAGGCCCTGTTATATACCAAGTCGTATACGGCGAGGCCCGGCCTGATAAGGCTCTTTGGTATCGGGGAAGGATCACTTTCATTCATCCCGACGGGAGTCGCGTTGACGAAGAGGTCATTCTTTGCCAGGGCACTTCCGATCTCTCTTGCGTCCGATATTATATTCAGCTTCCCTTCGTCGAAATATTTACCATAGTGGCTTTTCAGCTCTCCGGCCTTCTTCTTATCCACGTCGAATACGGATATGCTCTTAGGCCCGGCGCCCAGATACATAACGATAGCTTTGGCGGCGCCGCCCGCTCCGAGCACAAAGATATTCCTGCCTTCGGGCTCAAATTTAAGGTCCTCGACCAGAGATCGGTAAAAACCGGGTCCATCCGTATTGAACCCTCGCAAAGAGCCGTCACCGGATACCTTTATAGTGTTCACAGCGCCGAGGACCAGGGAATGTTCATCCAGAGACCCTTTACGCTCGAGATATTCTTTGGCCTTTATCTTATGCGGTATTGTTACGTTCAGCCCGGAGATATTCTTCTCGAGCCTTATATTGTCGAGAAACCGCTCAAGGTCATCGGCGGAGACCTCGAATAAACGGTATTCGGCGTTTATCTTAAGGTGATAAAACGCCGCATTCTGCATCGCAGGCGACAGCGAATGCTCGACCGGGCTTCCTACTATTCCGTATATCTGTTTATCCATGATTAGCCAAAAAGTCCGCTTGATCGATTAATGTGACCGAAGCGGACCGTTAAAATATCAGGTTAAGAGACGTTACCCGCAAGTAGCGTGCTTATTGATGGCATTCATATAAGCCTTTATACTGGCTTCTATTATGTCCGTGCTCGCGCCCCTGCCCGAAAACATCTTCCCCTTAAACTCAACCTTCACCGATACCTCTCCGAGGGCATCTTTACCCCTGGTAACGGAATGTATCTGGTAATCCATGAGTTTCCCGGGGATACCGGTTATCCTATCGATCGCTTTATAGCAGGCATCCACGGGGCCGTCCCCTGTAGAACAGGACTCCATGATCTTGCCGCTGTATTTTATCGTTATCCTGGCTGTCGGTTTGATGCGATCACCGGAGGTTATATCGAAATGCACAAGGCGTATCTTCTCGGGCACCTTCAACATCTCCTCGCCTATGATCGCTTCCAGGTCTTCGTCGAATATCTCTTTCTTCTTATCGGCAAGCTCCTTAAAACGCTCAAACGCTTTATCGAGCTCTGCCTTCTTCAGGTCGACTCCCAGCTTCTTCAGGCGCGCGTAAAAAGCGTGCCGTCCCGAGTGCTTACCGAGCACGATCTTCGACTCCTCAAACCCGACATCTTCAGGTTTCATGATCTCGTAGGTGATCCGCTCTTTCAGCACTCCGTCCTGGTGTATCCCCGATTCATGCGCAAAAGCATTGGCTCCCACTATGGCCTTATTGGGCTGTACCGGCATACCGGTCAGCTTTGAGACAAGCCTTGAAGACTTATATATCTCCTTCGTATTGATATCCGTATAGAACCCTTTAAATATATCGCTCCTGGTCCTGATAGCCATGACGATCTCTTCGAGCGACGCGTTTCCCGCTCTCTCGCCCAGCCCGTTAACCGTGCACTCGACCTGACGGGCGCCGTTTAATACCGCCGCCAGAGAGTTTGAAACTCCCAGGCCCAGGTCATTATGGCAATGCACGCTGATCACGGCCCTCTCGATGTTCGGAACATTATCTCTGATACCGCGAATAATATCGGCGAACTCGAATGGCGTGCTGTAGCCGACCGTATCAGGAATATTTACCGTTCCGGCTCCCGCGGCTATGACAGCCTCCACGACCTTATACAGAAACGCCCTCTCCGTACGCGAGGCGTCTTCGGGCGAAAACTCGACATCGGAAACTTTGCTCTTCGCGTACTTCACGGCGGCAATGGCAAGCCTCAGGATCTCGTCTTCCGCCTTCTTGAGCTTATACTTCATATGTATCTTGGAAGTCGCAAGAAATACGTGGATCCTCGGACGAGCGCTCGGCTTCACCGCGCCGTATGCGGCATCTATATCTTTCTCGAGGGACCTTGCCAATCCGCAGATTATGGGCCCCTTCACGTTCCTGGCGATAGTCTTAACCGATTCAAAATCGCCGGGACTGGAGACAGGAAATCCCGCCTCTATTATGTCAACGCCGAGAATAGCCAGCTGCTTCGCTATCTCAAGCTTCGCCTTGATATTGAGACTGGCTCCGGGGCACTGCTCCCCGTCTCTCAATGTCGTGTCGAATATTGTTATTTTGCTTGTCTTCATCTTTTCCTGTTATCCTGCGCTTGTGAAAAATTATTTTCCTGCACCCATCCAGGGCATCATTTTTCTCAGGTCCATGCCCACCTTCTCTATCGGGTGATTATCACCATCCTGCAGCGCCTTATTGAAGCTGGGCCTTCCCTCTTCATTCTCTCTTATCCACTCTCTGGCAAACTTACCGGAGACGATCTCCTTCAGCATCTTCTTCATCTCTTTTCGCGTTCTAGCATTGATAATGCGCTTACCCCGCGACAGATCACCGTAACACGCCGTATTGGAAACCCTGCGCCTCATTCCGCTTATTCCGTATTCCTGGATCAGGTCGGTGATGAGTTTAAGCTCGTGCAGCACTTCAAAATACGCTATCTCCGGCTGGTAGCCGGCCTCGACCAGCGTATCGAAGCCCGCCATTATAAGCTCGCTGGCTCCGCCGCATAGGACCGCCTGCTCGCCGAACAGGTCTGTCTCGGTCTCTTCCTGAAATGTGGTCTCGATAACGCCGGCTCTCGTGCCGCCGATACCTTTGGCATAAGCAAGCGCTATCTGCTTTGCGTTGCCCGTAGCATCCTGGTATATCGCGATAAGGCAGGGAACTCCCTTACCTTCTTCGTACATCCTTCTGCATAACGCGCCCGGCCCTTTAGGGGCCACCATAAATACATCGATCTTCTTGTTCGGCTTTATCTGCTTAAAACGTATATTGAAGCCGTGCGAGAATAGAAGGGCTTTGCCCTTCGTCATGTTTTTAGCTATCGAATCATGATAAACTTTTGCCTGGACATGGTCCTCGGTCAGTATCTGCACAATGTCCGCCTGTTTCGAAGCTTCTTCCGCCGAGATCGGATTAAATCCATCCTTCTTGGCCAGCTCGAAATTCTTTGAAGTCGGAAGCTCGCTCACGATCACTTCGAGCCCGGAATCTCTCAGGTTTAAACTCTGTCCGCGGCCCTGGATACCGTACCCTATCACAGCTATCTTCTTGCCCTTCAAAATACCTAAATCCGCATCCTTGTCATAATAGATCTTTGCCATCCTGAATCCACTCCCCTTTCTATTCGTTGACTTCAGGCTTTCCGTCAGCCTTTAATCCTTTATCGGTCGTGTCCATCGCCACCCTGCCGGTTCTCACTACATCCAATATGCCAAAAGGCTTAAGCAATTCCACCAGCGTCTTGATCTTCGCCTGGTCTCCCGTCGCCTCTATACATAGGGACTTTTCACCGGCCAACTCTATCTTAGCGCCGACAGCCTCAATCACCTCGAGGATCTCCCTCTTCGTCTTCGGACAGCTTGAGACCTTGACCAGAATAAGCTCCCTGTCGATAAAATCACCTTCTTTATAATCTACCACTTTTATAACATCGATAAGTTTATTCAACTGCTTCTTTATCTGCTCCAGCGTCTTATCATCGCCCTCGACCACTATCGTCATGCGCGATACCATAGGATCTTCAGTCTCGCCTACCGCAAGGCTCGATATGTTAAATCCCCGGGCGCTAAATAGCCCCGATATGCGCGCAAGCACTCCGAACTTATTCTCCACCAGCACCGCTATCGTATGTTTCATCGCGTTGTCTCCATCCCTGCACACTGTCCCCTGAACCCTGCCCCCTGACGACTCACGCGAGCCCTCCGCCTATCATTTTATTGATAGCCTCGCCCGCCGGCACCATCGGGAAGACGTTCTCTTCCCGTTCGATACGAAAATCCATTATCACCGTGTTTTCTATCGCCAGAGCCTTGTCTATGGCCGGGCGCACTTCTTCCTTACGTGTAATACGCATGCCGACCGCGCCGTAGGCATCAGCCAGTTTCACAAAATCCGGTTCAGCATCGTGGAGACATGTATATGCGTACCTTTTATTATAAAATAACTCCTGCCACTGCCGCACCATTCCCAGACAGCCGTTATTTAATATGACTATCTTCACCGGTAATTTATTCACAACCGATGTAGCGAGCTCCTGTATATTCATCTGTATAGAGCCGTCTCCCGCGATATCGAAGACATGCGTCCCCGGAGAGCCCAGCTGAGCCCCTATAGCGGCGGGAAAACCATAACCCATGGTTCCAAGGCCGCCGGATGAAAGCATCGTCCTGGGTTTCATGAACTTATAAAACTGCGCGGTCCACATCTGATTCTGGCCGACTTCCGTGCAAATTATAGCGTCTCCCTTAGTCGCCTCGAATATCTGCTCCAATATATACTGGGGCCTCAAGACATCATCATCTTTATGCTTTAGAGGGTACTTCTTTTTCCATTCCGCTATAGTCTTTAACCATTCCTTCGTATCCGGCTTCTTCAGGGACTTATTCAGCTCCTTCAAAATCATCTTAGCGTCTCCGACGATCGGAATATCGACATCGACGTTCTTCGACACGCTCGCCGGATCAATATCGATATGGATGACTTTGGCATGCGGCGCGAACGCATCGAGCTTTCCCGTTACCCTATCATCGAACCTGGCGCCCACAGCTACGATCAGGTCGGAATCCATTATCGCATGGTTGGCATACGCGGTTCCATGCATGCCGAGCATGCCCAGGGACAGTTCATGGGTGGCCGGAAACGCCCCGAGGCCGAGAAGAGTCATAGTGACGGGGATCTCATTCTTTATCGCAAGTTCCGAGACCTCTTCCGAAGCGTCGGATGTAACAGCCCCGCCTCCCACGTAAAGTATCGGCTTCTTCGAATCGGAGATAGCTTTGGCGGCCCTCTTTATCTGGCCAACGTGGCCGGTGTAGGTCGGATTATATCCGCGTATAGAGACTTTCTCGGGATACACAAATTCGGTTTGCTGCATCTGTATATCCGTCGGTATATCGACGAGCACCGGGCCCGGGCGGCCCGTAGAAGCTATATGGAACGCCTCTTTCATTATCCGCGCCAGATCCTTTACATCCTCAACCAGATAATTGTGTTTAGTAATGGGCCTGGTTATCCCCGTGATATCAGCCTCCTGAAATGCGTCATTACCTATGAGGAACGATTTGACCTGGCCGGTAATGGCCACCATCGGTATCGAATCCATATAAGCTGTCGCGATGCCCGTAACCAGGTTTGTCGCGCCCGGTCCGGAAGTGGCGATACAGACGCCGGTCTTGCCGGTCACGCGGGCATAGCCGTCCGCGGCGTGCGCGGCGGCCTGCTCATGACGGACGAGAATAAATTTTATGGGGGCATCGTATAATTTATCGAAAATAGGCAGCACCTGTCCCCCGGGATAGCCGAACATCACTTCGACCTTCTCGCGTTTCAGGCACTCTATAAGTATCTCCGCTCCTGTCATCTTCATGCTTTTAATACCGCCCCTTCCGATGCGGAACCGACCGCTTTAGCATAGCGCGCCAGATATCCCTCGCGCTCTTTCGGCTCCGGAAGCCTCCATTTCGCGAGGCGCGCCTTCATCTCCGGAGCGTCGATATTCAACTCTATCTTCCTGGCCGGTATATCTATAATTATCTCGTCGCCCTCCTGAACTATGGCTATGGGGCCGCCTTCCTGCGCCTCAGGCGATAAATGTCCTATACAGGGCCCCTGGGTTCCACCGGAGAACCTGCCGTCAGTGATAAGCGCGACGCTATCGGCCAATCCCATGCCGACGATGGCTGCGGTAGGAGAAAGCATCTCCCTCATACCGGGACCGCCCTTCGGGCCCTCATAACGGATCACGACACAATCGCCGCTCTTTATCTTACCGGCCATGATGGCCTGCATAGCCGTCTCTTCCGAATCGAATACGCGGGCACGCCCCTTAAATTTCATCATCGCGTCGGAAACCGCGGTCTGTTTTACGACGGCGCCTTCCGGAGCGAGATTGCCTTTCAATACCGCGATACCGCCCTCTTTGTGATAAGCTCCTTTGTAGTCGCGTATCACGTCCTCATCGAGTATTTGCGCCTCATTGGCAATCTGGCTTATCAGTTTGCCGCTCGCAGTCATGACATCGTTCAATTGGTTCTTCATGCGCTTCATGATGGCCGGAATACCGCCGGCCGACTCCAGATCCTCCATGAAATGCTCGCCACCCGGCAATATGTTCGTTATATGCGGCGTAGACCTTGATATCTTATCGAACATATCGAGAGTGATCTCCATGCCAAACTCTTTTGCAATGGCGATTATATGCAGGACCGTATTTGTCGAGCCGCCCAGCGCCATATCCACCTTGATCGCGTTCTCAAATGCCTCACGGCGGCAGATCGTCCTAGGAAGGATGTTGCGCCTCACCAGGTTTACGATCCTTTCGCCGGACTCCTGCGCGATCCTGTCCTTCTTTGCCGACACGGCAAGCGCGGTCGCGCATCCCGGAACGCTCATGCCGAGCGCTTCGGTCACGCACGCCATCGAATTTGCCGTATACAGGCCCTGACAGGCGCCTGCTCCCGGGCACGCGCACATCTCGAGGGCCGCGAGATCATCCTGCGATATCTCGCCTTTTTTACATCTTCCCACGGCCTCAAACGTATCTTTTACCAGCGATAACCTCTTCCCCTTCAAATTGCCGCTCATCATGGGCCCGGCGGTCACGACTATGGATGGCACGTTGAGCCGTCCGACAGCCATTAACATACCCGGCGTTATCTTGTCACAATTAGTCAGGCAGACGAGCCCGTCCAGGCAGTGAGCCTTCATTACGCACTCTATCATGTCAGCTATCAGTTCGCGCGATGCCAGAGAATACCGCATTCCCGCATGCCCCATCGCTATGCCATCGCATATTCCCGGCACGCCAAAGACGAACGGGACTCCCCCTCCCATAGCTATGCCGCGCTCTATGAAGCGTTCCAATCTGGGCATATGGATATGGCCGGGGATCAGGTCAGTTCTGGAAGTCACAACGCCTATAAAGGGCTTGGCAATGTCCTCTTTCGATATACCCGTAGCATATAAGAGACTCCTCGCGCCTGCCCTTTCGATACCTTTTTTAACCTTATCACTCCGCATAAAACCCCCTATTATTGAATATAATAGGCTAAATTATACGATATTAGGCCATATATTGTCAAATGATTAACTTTTAGGTCGATTTTTAGGCTGTAACGCATCTAGTGCCCCGCGAGTCTTAAATCAACGCACAAATAGCTTCACTC